>JBDRBD010000082.1:0-6501 GCA_043823025.1 Candidatus Omnitrophota bacterium
CTCCGGCGGAAGCGAAGAAAATGCTTCTGGAGCGCATGGAAGGGGATTTGGGCCAGGAGGCCCAGCAGCTCATCCAGCGGATGGAGGAGCGCGTCAAAGAGGAAGCCGACACGAAAGCGAGGCGGATTCTTGCACTGGCCATCACGAAGTGCGCTGCGGAATATACGATTGAATCCACCGTCACCGTGGTAAATCTCCCAAGCGACGAGATGAAGGGGCGCATCATCGGGAAGGACGGACGGAATATCCGGACGTTGGAGAGCCTGACCGGCGTGGATGTAGTGATTGACGAGACGCCGCAGGCCGTTGTCCTTTCGAGTTTTGACATGCTGCGGCGCGAAATCGCCAAAATGACGCTGGAGCGCCTCATCGTCGACGGGCGGATTCATCCTGCGCGTATTGAGGAAGTGGTACTCCGCGTCAAACAGGAAGTCGAAGAGCAGATACAGCACGAAGGGGAGCATGCCGCCCTGGATCTGGGCTGCCAAAACCTTCACCCGGAACTGGTGAAGTTGTTGGGGCGGTTACGGTACCGAACCAGTTACGGGCAGAATGTTCTGGTGCACATGAAAGAGGTGGCGCACCTCATGGGGGTGATGGCGGCAGAATTAGGAGAGGATGCCAAGCTGGCCCGGCGCATCGGACTGCTGCCCGATATCGGGAAGGCGGTAAGCCAGGAGGCTGAAGGAACCCACGCAACCATCGGGGGGGCGTTGGTGCGGAAATTCGGCGAGAGCGAAATCGTCGCAAACGCCATTGAAGCGCACCATGAAGAAGCAGAAGCGAAATCGCTTTACGCAGTGCTCATTCAAGCGGCGGATGCGGTGAGCGCCAGCCGCCCGGGCGCCCGGGGCGAGACGCTGGAGGCCTACATTAGCAGGCTCCACAAACTTGAAGAAACTGCCAATTCCTTCAAAGGGGTTGAGAGATCCTATGCCATTCAGGCGGGACGGGAAATTCGCGTGGTGGTCAATCCAGAGGCCATCAATGATTTGGAAGCGATTGCCCTGGCGCGGGATTTGCGTAAGCGGATTGAATCCGAAATCGAATTCCCGGGACAGGTCAAAATCACTGTGATTCGCGAAACGCGGGCTGTGGAGTTTGCCAAGTAAAAAGCCGTGCTTCGTGGAGCGTGGTCCGTCGACCGTATTCCGTATTTCGCAAATCGTTAAAGACGTTTGAGCAAATTGATGATCATTCAAGACTTATGGTTTGTTTTCTCCAGTAAATAGGTTGCCTTCCGTGCTGTATCTCTTTTTACGAACGACGGACGATGAACGACGAACGACGGAATAGGAATTCCATGAAGATACTTGTATTAGGGGATATCGTCGGAGAACCGGGCCGGAAGATGATTGCCGCCCGCGTCCCCCGGCTCCGGGAAGAGGAGGAAATCGACTTTGTCGTGGCCAACGGTGAGAATATCGCCGGCGGTTCGGGTCTCACCTTCCAGACAAGCCGGGAGCTTTTGGGTTCCGGCGTGGACTGCCTCATGACAGGGGATCATGTCTGGGATAAGAAAGAGATTGTGGAGGCCATCGAACAGGAAAAGCGGATCCTCCGGCCGGTCAATTATCCCGACGGAGTTCCCGGCCGGGGCGCGGTCGTTTTGGAGACGCGGAGCGGAAGACCCGTCGGCGTCATCAACACGATCGGCCGGGTGTTTATGCGCGATGCGTTTGATTGCCCTTTCCGGACCACGGAAAAGGCGGCCGCCCAGCTCCGCAAGCAAACGCCTTTCATTCTCGTAGACATTCATGCGGAGGCGACGAGCGAGAAGGTGGCGCTGGGATGGTATCTGGACGGGAAGGTCAGCGCTGTTTTCGGCACCCATACGCACATCCAGACCTCCGACGAAAAGATTCTCCCGAAGGGGACGGCTTATATCACGGACCTGGGCATGACCGGCGCCTATCATTCTGTCCTGGGCCGGGAGATTCAGCGGGTCGTGGACCGGTTTTTGACGCAGATGCCCCAGCGCTTTGAGTTGGCCACCGACGATGTCCAACTCCACGGCGCCGTCATTGAACTGGATGATACGACGGGGCTTGCCCTCTCGATTCGAAGGATTTAAAAAGACCATAAAAACAGAGAATGCGAGAATGCGTGGGTGCGAGAATGCGAGACAAGAAACCAGTAACCAGAGCACAGAAACCAACCCTCACGATGAAAACTTAAGGGAAGAAAACGTGCGGCAAGAACTATTCGACCGAGAAACAAAAACCATCGCTAAAAGAAAAATCTACACAGTCTCAGAGATTACGCGGGAAATTCAGTCGCTTTTGGAAGGGCAGTTCCCGGAAGTGTGGGTGGAAGGGGAGATCACGAACCTCGCTGCGTCGGCCAAAGGCCATACCTATTTTTCATTGAAGGATGACAAGGCTCTTTTAAAATGCGTCCTCTTTTTGTCGCACAGCCGGAGCATTCGGTTTGGCCTGGAAAACGGCCTCAAGGTTCTCTGCCGCGGGCAAATCACAACTTACCCCCCGCGCGGGGAATACCAATTGCTCATCGAGCTCGTGGAGCCGCAGGGGCTCGGCGCACTCCAGCTGGCCTTTGAGCAGCTCAAGAAAAAACTGGAGAAAGAAGGCCTTTTTGACCCGAGACACAAAAAGCCGATTCCGTTTCTCCCCGAGCGCATCGGGATCGTGACGAGCCTCTCGGGGAAGGCGGTTCGGGACATCCTGAAAGTGATTGACGAACGGTTCCCCGAGAGCCATGTCCTCGTGCGCGATGTGCGGGTTCAGGGTGAAGGTTCGGCAGAAGAAATTGCCGGCGCCATCCGGGACTTCAACGCGTTAGGGGGCGTGGACGTGCTTCTGGTCGGGAGAGGAGGCGGGAGCTTAGAGGATCTCTGGGCTTTTAACGAAGAGGTAGTAGCCCGAGCGATTTTTGCTTCGAAGATCCCGGTAGTGAGCTGCGTCGGGCACGAACTCGACTACACCATCGCGGATTTTGTCGCGGATCTGCGCGCCGGGACGCCTTCGATGGCGGCGGAGATGGCACTTCCGGAAAAAGCGGAGCTTACGGAGAGGATCCGCGATTTTCACCAGCGCCTGCGCGGTTCCCTCCTCAATAAGGTGGCGTATCTGGCGGAGAGACTTCGCTCCCGGAAGACAAGCCCCGTCTTCCGCGCCCCGGAAAAGCTTTTTTGGACCCAACAGCAGCGGCTCGACGAGCTGGCCGCCAACCTCCGGCATTTCAGCGCCAAAAACTGCCGCGAGGCGGAGGCGCACTTTCTGATTCAGGCAGGGAAACTGGAAAGTCTGAGTCCTTTGAAAATCTTGAGACGGGGCTATAGCGTCACATTGGGCCCGGAAGGGAACGCGCTCCGGGATGCGTCGGTATTGTCGGAGGGGAGTTGCGTGGAAACCCGGCTTTATCGGGGGGCTTTTGTGAGCCGCGTGGAACATATAGATTAGCGGATAGCGTCGAGCGTAGAGCGTATAGTACAAGCAGTGAATGAGAGAATGCGTGTGTGCGAGAATGAGAGAGAAGAAACCAGAAACCAGAGTACAGAAACCAGAAACGAACAACGCTTCACGAACGACGAACGACGAAAAGGGTTAAAAATGGCAGAGAAGAAAGAACTGAAGTTTGAAGAAGCGCTTGCGAAATTAGAGAAAATCGTTGAAGGGCTTGAGGGGGGCGAGCTTTCCCTCGAGGAATCCATGGAGCGGTATGAAGAAGGGGTCCGTCTTTCCAAGCTCTGTTCAAAACGTCTGGAGGAGGCCAAGAGGAAAATCGAACAGCTCCTTAAAACTGGAGACGGAAAGTTTATCACCAAACCTCTCGGGAAAGGAGACGTAAGCGAAGGATGACTTTTCATCTCGAAAATTATCTTAAGACCAAGAGAGCTTTGATCGACGAAGCCCTGGAAAAACTCCTTCCTCCGGAGAATGAATATCCGCTTTCCATCCACCAGGCCCTTCGTTACAGTCTGAAAGGGGGTAAGCGCATCCGCCCGATTCTGGCACTGGCTGCTTGTGAAACGGTTGGGGCCAAAGCGGAGGAGGCGCTGGCGGCGGCATGCGGCATCGAGCTCATCCATACGTTCAGCCTGGTCCATGACGACCTTCCTTGTATGGACAATGATGACCTCCGGCGAGGACAGCCGACCGTCCATAAGAAGTTCGGAGAAGCCGTTGCCCTTTTGACAGGGGATGCGCTGCTCAGCCTCGGTTTTGAGCTTGCGACTCGGGGTGGTTCGCCTTCCAGACAGGGGCAGGTATTGGAGACGCTCTCTCATGCCATTGGCATTTACGGGATGATCGGCGGGCAGGCGGCGGAGTTGGAGCTTGTCGGCAAAGAGCCGGAACTGCCAAAGCTTGAGTATGTCCATTCGCATAAGACCGGAGCCCTGATTGCCGCAAGTCTCAAGATCGGCGCTACCTTGGGAGGCGGCACACCCCAGGAAATTGAAGAACTTTTCAAATTCGGGGAGTACGTTGGTTTTGCCTTCCAAATCGTTGATGATATAATAGACGGCGAAGGATATTTGGCTATTTTTGGAACCAAAGGAGCAAAGGAGGAAGCCGAACGGCTTACCCAGAAGGCCAAAGTGCATTTAACAATTTTTGGCTCCAGGGGAGAAGTCCTCAACGCTTTGGCGGACTTGATCTTGCACAGAATCCAGTAGGAGAAACACGTGGCGAAAATTTTGGACACCATTAATTCACCTCAGGACCTGAAACGCCTTTCGGAGGCGGATCTTCCGGTCCTGGCGCAGGAGATCCGCGACTTTCTGATTCAGGCAATTTCCAAGACCGGCGGGCATCTCGCCTCAAGTCTCGGGGCGGTTGAGCTGGTGCTGGCGCTTCACTGGGTCTTTGAAGCCCCCAAGGACAAGATTCTTTGGGACATGGGGTATCAGGCCTATGCCCATAAGCTGATCACAGGGCGGAAGGATTTTTCCGCCTTCCGCAGGCGGGGAGGGCTCAGCCCCTTCTATAACAAGGATGAGAGTTCCTACGATGATTTCACCACAGGGCATGGCGGAACCGTCATCTCAAGCGCGATGGGGCTTTTGGCCGCCCGGGATCTTCAGGGAGGCCAAGAGACAATCGTGGCGGTTATTGGGGATGCTTCGCTGTGCGAAGGAATGGCCCTTGAAGCGCTGAATCATGCCGGTCACTTTGAAGATAAGGATATTTTGATTGTTCTGAATGACAACCGGATGTCGATTGCGCCGGGAGTCGGCGGCATCCGCAAATACTTGAACCGTGTGATTACTGCTCCGATTTACAACCGGATCAAGGGGGACCTTGAAGCACTCGCCAAAAAAGTTCCCCGGTACGGCAAGGCCATTGTGCGTGCGGCGCGGAAGCTCGAGGAGAGCCTCAAAGGACTCCTTGTCCCCGGGATGATTTTTGAGGAGCTCGGGTTCCGTTATTTCGGGCCGATCGATGGTCATGACATGAAACGTCTTGTTGCGATGCTGGAAAATGTCCGAAACCTCAAGGGCCCCCGTTTCGTTCATGTCGTGACCCAGAAAGGGAAAGGCTACCTGCCTGCCGAGAGGGATCCGGAACGGTTTCATAAAATAGAGCCCTTCGAGATTGCGACGGGGCTCCCTTTCTCCGAACAAGGGGAAGACAAGCTGTTTATTCAGGAATATTCCTATAGTGAGGCATTTTCGAAAACACTGCTTTCGCTGGCCCGGCACGACAAGCGGATTGTGGCAATCACCGCGGCGATGCCGGAAGGGACAGGGCTTGCGGCATTTGCCAAGGAATTTCCGGACCGGTTCTTTGATGTGGGGATGGCTGAACAGCATGCGGTCACCTTCGCGGCAGGCATGGCCAAACGGGGCCTCCGCCCTGTCTGTGCGATTTACTCGACGTTTTTCCAGCGCGCCTATGACCAGATTATCCATGATGTCTGTCTGCAAAAGTTGCCGGTCGTGCTCTGCCTGGACCGCGCCAGTCTGGTCGGCGAGGATGGGCCGACGCATCACGGCATTTTCGACATTTCCTTTCTTCGGTGTCTGCCGAATCTGGTGGTGATGTCCCCGAAGGACGGGGAAGAATTGGGAGAAATGCTGAAGTGGGCCTTTGCCTATCCGGGGGCCGTGGCCATTCGCTACCCCCGAAGTACAAACCCCTTGGTCCTGTCTCCAAGGCAGCCGATTCTTTTGGGCAAAGCAGAGGTCGTTCGAGAGGGGCTCGACGTGATCCTGGCGGCCTACGGCCATATGGTTTATCCGTCGGTTTTGGCTTCGGAGCTTTTGGCCAAAGAAACAATTCATGCCGGCGTGGTGAACGCGCGGTTTGTGAAGCCTCTGGACGAAACGCTCTTTTGTAAAGTGGCCCGCCAGGCCTCCTGCATTCTTACCGTGGAGGAGAACGTATTGGATGGGGGGTTCGGAAGCGCCCTTTTGGAATGCTTTGAGAAAAACCGCCTTCCCGTTTCCGTCCGGCGGTTAGGCCTTCCCTGTCAGTTCTTGGAGCATGGTGACCGAGAACTTCTTTTGCAGGAGGCAGGGTTAACTTCTCAGCATAT
>JBDRBD010000083.1:0-6608 GCA_043823025.1 Candidatus Omnitrophota bacterium
CACAACTCACAACTCATAACCCACAACTCATGCAACGCCTTCACCCTCATCGAACTGGTGATCGTCATCACGATCTTAGCCATCCTCGCCGCTGTCGCCGTCCCCGTTTTCCAAAATCTCCAAAAACAGGCAAAGGATTCCGCGGTGAAAGGCGCTGTCATGGCCATGCGCGAGGCCATTCAGCATTACCGGATGAATGAGATTGCAAGCGGGAGATGGCCCGGAACGCCAGGAGATTGGCCGGACAATGGCTGTCCTAACAATCAAGTGAGGAGTATTGAACAGGTAGATTGCACGCCATGCGTTATGGAAAACGGCATCGTTCCCGACAACCCCTGGGCAAGAGGGGTTGTTCAGGCAGGACGGGAAAATTACGTTGCAACGGTCGTGGGTGTTATGCCTAGAGGGACAATTAACAATCCTCTAATAACGGGTTGGTTCTATAATTTAGATACATGCGACATCTGGGCCGATACCGCAGAAAATGACGGCACACCCTCTGTTCCGGGAGAAAATAATTGCGCCATTGATTCGACGACAGAGAATTGTTTTTAGAAAGGAATGTACTTTGGAGATTATTGTTGAGCAGGGAGACTTGACCCAGAAAAAGGTGGATGCGATTGTGAATCCCGCCAACTCCGGGGGGCGGATGGGAGGATGCGTTGCGGGTGTCATCCGTCGAGTCGGCGGTGCGGTCATCGAGGAGGAGGCGGTAAAGCAGGCGCCGATTCCGATCGGAAAAGCGGTGCTGACAACGGCCGGGGCCCTTCCTTGCAAAGGCGTGATTCATGCTCCCACCATGGTGCAGCCGGCTGAACTGGCGACGGCCGAGGCGGTCCGGAAAGCAACCGAGGGCGCGCTCCGCTGTGCCGAAGGGGCGGGTCTATCGTCCATTGCTTTTCCGGGGATGGGGACGGGAGTCGGCCGGCTCCCTGTAGACGTTGCCGCAAAGACGATGGTGCAAGTCATCCGCGCCTTTCCTGCGAAAAAACTGACCCAAGCATATCTTATCGGCTTTGAGAAAAAGATGGTTGATGCCTTTCAAAATGCTGTGAAGCGCATCTCGTGAAGCGTATCTTATAGTTCGTCGCTTGTTGCTAGTCGCTGGTTACTCATTCTCGCACTCACGGACGACGAATGATGCATTTTGTCTTTCCTTCCTTCGAGGGATTTCCAGTTGAAATGGGGGTTACCACACGGGATTTCCCCCTTTTTTTCTCAAGCGTCTCGGATCTGGACGACCCGGAGCGCACGGCTTCTCTTCAAAACATGTTTCCTGCTTCGCAGTACTGGGTCTATCCGGAGCAGATTCATGGTCCAATAGTGACGTATCTCTTGGAGGAGGCGGTCCGGAGCGGCGGACGCTTCCAGAAGATTCTGGGGACGGACGGGCTCCTGACCAATGCTCCCCACACAACTCTTTCCATTCTCACGGCCGATTGCCTCCCGATATTTTTTCTTGCGCCCGAACCTCTCACCATCGGACTGATTCATGTCGGCTGGCGGGGATGCGTCGGAGCCATCGCCCAGGCGGCGGTGGAGCAGCTTTGCTGCGCCACGCGTCAGTCCCCCGCGGTATTCCAGGTTGTCTTCGGGCCCTGTATCCGCGACTGCTGCTACCAGGTTGGCGAGGCGTTCCGAGACGGTTTCCCTGAGTCTGTCCTGCAGCGCGGCGGTTTGTATTATCTGGACCTCGTCAAGGAAAACCGCCGGCAGCTTGTGTCAGCGGGGATTAAGGAAGAAAATATCCATGGTGATCCCCTTTGCACCTGTTGTCATGCAGAGACCTTCTATTCCTATCGGAAGGAGAAGGAAAAGGCGGGCCGGATGCTTTCTTGGATCCGGATACGAAATGTGTTAGCATAAGCCCTATGGGACAGAGTTCGTTCGATATCGTCTCGCAAGTGGACCTTCAGGAAGTGGACAATGCCGTCCAGCAGGCAATTAAGGAGTTTTCCCAGCGGTTCGATTTCAAAGGAAAACTTGCCAAAATCGAGTTCAGCCGGGATGAGAAAAAAATTTTCCTCACCGCAGAAAATGATTTTGTTCTTAGGTCGATGGTAGAGGTGTTTCAGGAGAAAGCCGCCCGCCGTAGGATTTCCCTCAAAACGTTTGTGTACGAAAAAGTAGAGATGAGCGTCAGCGGTGTCGCCAAACAGACCGTGACGATTCAGCAGGGCATTCCCAAGGAAAAGGCGAAAGAGATCGTCAACACGGTCAAAGACCTTAAACTCAAGGTTCAGCCCCAGATCCAGGAGGACCAGGTCCGCGTCTTTGGGAAGGATAAAGACGCCCTTCAGGCGGTCATTCAAACCCTTCGCGGTAAAGATTTCGGAATACCGCTTCAATTCGCAAACTACCGGTGATTCCATGAACGAAAGACGGAATGTGATTCGGCTTTCCATCGGCGTGGCCTCCTGCCTCGCCGTGATGAAATTCATCGTGGGGTTGATCACGCATTCGATGGGCATTTTAGCTTCCAGCATCGACTCCCTCCTCGATGTCTTTGTTTCCTCCGTCAATTATTTCACGCTCCGGAAGTCCGAGAAACCGCCGGATGCCAATCATGCCTATGGCCACGGAAAAGCCGAAAGCCTCGCAGGGCTTTTCCAGAGCCTTTTCATCGGTGTCAGCGGTACTGCCATCATTGCAGAATCGGTCCGCCGCCTTATCTTTCATACTCACGAAGTGATTCGGGTGGACGTCGGGCTCGCGACGATGATCGTATCGGTCGCGGCAACGGCCCTCTTGGTCTGGCGTCTGAAGGTTGTTTCCCTCAGGAAACCGTCTCTTATCCTGGACACAGAAAGACTCCACTTTATAAGCGACTTGGCCACCAATGCCGGCGTCATGATTATCCTCTTTTTGGTCAAGAAAACCGGATTTTTTGCCTTCGACCTCCTCATCTCGCTTGCTATCGCCTTTTATATCTTTTGGCTTTCTATGAAGCTCTTGCGCCGCTCCATCGATGAACTGATGGACCGCGAGATCTCTCCGGAACTTCACGAAAGGATCAGAAAAATCATCCTTGCTCATGATTCCCGGATCATCAACCTCCACAATCTCAGGACGCGCCGGGTTGGAAGCAAGGCCTTCATCGATTTTCATGTCGTCCTGCAGGGAGAAAATAGTTTCAGAGAAGCGCACCACCTGACCGAATCGCTGATCGCCGCAATTCAGAAGGAAATCCCCGACTGCGATCTGACCGTGCATACAGACCCTGAAGGTGAAACGTAAAAGGCGCTAGGACCGATGCCCAGACGTAAGGCACTCTTACCGTTTCCTTCGACCAAGAAAATGTCCTTGGGGACGTGGTCCCTCACTCCGAATCACGACCTCAGGCTCACCCTTCAGCGAAGAAAAGCAAAACCCTTCAGTGAGACTTTTACCTTCACCGGAACGCTCCTTTCCGCCGGGCCCTATGAGTTGGTTTTTGCGGCAAGGACTCAAAAAGGGGAGGGCCTGGAGGAAGTGCGTCTTTTGCGGCTGAAGGGGATTTGGCGCGCCAATGACCGGAACCAGCTTGTGTTTTGCGTCGAAAAAGGAACAAGGGGCGAGCTCACCTTGGAAGGTGCCTGGGAACTGGGGAAACGCCACCAGATTCTCTACCGTTATCAGAAGGAAAACCCGGACACAGGCGCCAAGACCGAAGAGCTTTTATCCTTCCGGGGCGTGTGGGAGATCCGCGAAAAAGATTATCTCACCTACCGCTTGGACCTTTCAGGAAACTCGCGGTTTGATTTCCGTGCCTGTCTTCAAAGCCCGAGTCTCGTCGGGAAAAAGGGAGAAATCCGTTATCAACTCGGCATTCAGCTCGGGGGCAAGGATCGCGTCGTCCGGGAACTTGTCCTTTTCGGAAAATGGAAATTCTCGCGCGAGGCCTCGCTTTCCTTCGAGGTAGAATATGAAGAAGGAAAACGCCATGCCATCCAATTCAAGCACGTCTTCCGCGTCAATGAACAGGATGAAATCGTCTTCGCCCTGAAAAACCGGAAAGCGAGCCCTCTTGGGATCGAGGTTTCCTTCACCCGCAGTTTCTTTGAGGGACAGGGGAAGGCGATGCTGCGGTTTTACCGGGACGCCCTCGAGTCCCGCCTGGAAGTCGGCGTTCGTGTTCCATTCTGATCAGGAAACCCAGCACTAAATTTTATGCATGAAGACTCTGAAAATTAGTGCTGGGTTCAATTCGCACGTGCAAGTTATGTCGTCCGGCAAGGACTCCATAACTTGCGTGCTCATTGAAGGAGGGAAAGATGAAACGTTCTGTGGTCGTGTGGGGACTTATTCTTTTTTCCTTGTGTTGGATCGGGACTTCTCGGGGTGAGACGATGGAAGCGTCTTCGAAGATTACCGGAGTTACGGTTTTTGCGGACCGCGCGCTCGTGACGCGGAGCGCTGCACTGAATCTTCCCGCAGGCTCGCATGAAGTTTTGTTCGCGCCGCTTCCGGGAACCGTCGAGGCCGATTCAGTCACCGCCAAAGGCGAAGGGCAGGCCAAAGTCAAGATTTTCGGGGCGGCCTTTTCCACAAAACAGCTGACGCTGCCCCAGGATGAGAAAATCCGGGGCCTGGAAGCGCAGATCAAACAGCTCCGGGACAAAATCAAGACTGCCCAGAACACCATCGAAGTGCTTCAAAAGGAAAGGGAATTCCTCGCTTCCATCCAGGCGGCAACGAGCGACCAGGTCGGGAAAGACATTATTACCAAACAGCCGAACGCCAAGGAAGTCTCGGACCTGTTTCAATTTTTAGGCGGGGCGTTCAGGACCAATTACGTCAACGCCCAGACCGCCGAAATCGAAATCAGAAATCTTCAGGAGGAGATCAACCGGCTCAACCGGGAACTGGCTGGGCTGGGGCAGGGCGGCGTGAAACAGGAATTTGCGATTCTTGTGGAACTGGAAGCGGAGAAGGCGGGTTCCTTTAATCTGGATGTTTCCTACCGGCTCCCGGGGGCCACCTGGCATGCGCAATACGAAGCCAGAACCGACGGTGAGCGCGATGTGGAATGGACGGCCTATGGCATGGTGCGCCAGTGGACCGGGGAAAACTGGAAAGAGGCGACTCTCACCCTTTCCACGGCCCGTCCTTCCGTCGGCGCAAGGATGCCGGAACTTTTGCCCTGGTTTCTGAGGCCGTGGGAAGCCCGCGTTGCTATTAACGGGCCTCGAGAAGGGTTTGCGCTAGGTAGCTTGGGGAGGCTCAAACACGACCCGGAGCTGTTGACTGAAATGGATGAAGGGGGCATTGGAGGCGAGGAAAAGGAAATGCCTTTGCCTTATAAACCAAAGGCGGAGTTGGCGCAGGCGACCGTGGAGGCAAAAGGTCCGACGGTTGTGTATCTCCTTCCCAAACGGCAAAACATTCCTTCCGACGGACAATGGAAAAAAGTGCCGATTGGAATGCGGGGTCTTCCCGCCGTCTACGCCTATGAGACAACGCCCAAACTGGTGCCTGCCGCCTATCTTCGCGCGAAAGTCACCAATAACACCGAGTCCTTTTATCTTGCGGGGCCGGTCAATGTCTTCCTTTTGGGGAGCTTCATCGGTACTTCTTCTATTGACGCCGTTGCCCCAACGGAACAATTCGACCTTTTTCTCGGCGTCGATGACCGGATCAAGGTGGAAAGGAAACTTCTCGCTGACAAAACAGATGTCAGCGTTTTCCCCGGATTCCAGGGAAGGACAAAAACAGTGGATCGTGAGCATCTGATCACCATCAAGAACTTTACTCAGCGCAAGGCCGCCGTCTTGGTTCATGAGCACATCCCTGTCCCGCAGAATGATGCCATCAAGATAGAGGAAGTCAAGCGGACGCCGAAGATTGAGGGAGAGGACAAGGAAAAACCGGGTCTATTCCACTGGAAAGCGGAACTTTCGCCCGGCGAGAAATGGGAAGGGAAGGTCTCCTTCCGTGTCCGACATCCTGTCGACATGCCGATTGCCTTCTAGGGACATTTTCAGAAGCGTCCCCAGAGTGGCCTGTGTCTCATGGTGTGGTTCGCCGCACCGCTTGCCCGCCCCAGCGAAGCTGTAACCCCGCCAGGGTTGCCGCTCGCTCGGGATACCGCGCCCTCGCTCGCTGTGCCGGAACTGCGCCACGGTCTTATGGCGCGTTTGTATGGCGCATTTCCGAACAGTCGCTCCGGCAATCCCTGGCGGGGGCAACGTTGAACCACCAACTTACCTGCGTTCGGAAAGACTTCTGCTGAAGTGTTAAGTTAAAAAAGATGTTGCATGTCGAAGTAAGGTGACGCAAAAGGTAGATTCTTATCCTTGACGATTTGTGCTTTACGTGGTATACTTTGTTCCAAATCGGAACAATTATTTTTTTCTCCATAACTTAAGTAGTTTTATAAAGTTACAACGATAAAACAGAGAATGAGAGAATGGGCGTGTGGGAAAATGAGTAACCAAGCGTATAGCGTGAAGCGTGGAGCGGATAGTAAATCTTTCCTATCCGCTAAACGCTATGCGCTAACTGCTACTTTTCTTCTTGAATGTTTCTTTCTCACCTCCCTCACCCCCACCCTCACGACCAAACCCACTACTCACTACCCACAACCCACAACGCAACACCTTCTCCGGCCCCGCGCTGCCGATCACGAC
>JBDRBD010000084.1:0-4352 GCA_043823025.1 Candidatus Omnitrophota bacterium
GATGGAATTTCCTCAGGGCACCATCAAAGAGATTCGGAGCGGTCTCTACAAAATCGATCCCGCCGATACATATCCGGGTCGTAAAGTCGATTTGGTGACGTTGGAATTGCGCTCCGATGCCCCCTACCGCATTTCCAAGGAAGACGGTGGGATTGTAGTGGAGGTGGAGGGAGGGGAAGGGATTGAATCGATTCTTGTGCCCAAACCGGCACCTCCCGCTTCTTCGCTCTTTTTGAAGAATCTCCCTGGAGGTGAAAAACCCAGCGCCGAGGAGGAGTTAAAGCGCCTTTCGGAAGCGGAAGTGTGGAAGCCGAAACTGGTCCCGGAAGACCGCGTTCCGGGCGCCACTTTCTTGAATCTTGACGCCTGTATCCAGGTAGGGCTCTCCAACAACGGGCAGTTGAAATTGGCCGAAGAGCAGGCGCGCCTTTCGCGGGTTCGGATTGTGGAGGCAAGGCGCGGTCTGTATCCGAATGCGGCGCTCAAGTGGACTGAGACGCGCGGAGAAGCCGGCCTCACCACCGCTGATTTTATCGGGCGCGAATTCGCCGCCGAGGCGCAGCAGCTCGTTTTTGACGGCGGCCGGGCGAAGGCGCTTTACAAGCAGGCCGAAATCAATCATGAAGTCAGCCAGGCGACCTATGACCGGCTTTTGGCCGATGTCCGCTTTGAGGTGACGCAGGCCTATTACAATTTGGCCCGTCTGAAACATGCGGTCAAAATCTATGCCCAGGCAGTGCGGGAGATGGAGGCGGATCTGGAGAGAAACCGCAGACGGTTTGATTTGGGATTGAACCGGCCGCTCGATCTTCTTGCCGTCGAATCCCAATACCGTGACTTGGTGAATCAGTACGAAGCGCTCAAGCGAGACCTCTCTTTGGCTCAGCTGGCGCTGGCCCAGGCGATGAGTCTTCCGCCGACGGAAATCGTGGATATTGACGCCGTATTGGAGTATGTAGCAACTCCCGTAGATCTCCGGGGCGCTGTGGACTTGGCTTTGGCGAACCGTCCCGAAATCGAAGTCGGAGAACTCTTGGTTCAGTTTAATCACTATGGGAAAGAAGCGGCCGAAAGCCTTGATAAATTCCAGGTAAATGTCACCGGTTCGCTGGGGAGGCGCGCCGAAGTGTTCGAAGTGGAAGAGAAAAAACTGGATACCGAGTGGTTTCTGGGGCTGAACATTTCCCACCCGTGGGGGCCGAATACCGTTTCTTCTGAAAGCATGATGCAGGATCGCGCGCCCGCCGTCGGACAGTTCACCAGTTCCAAATTCAAATCGCACACGCTGCGCCTATCTCTCTTCGACCGTCTGGACTCCGGGAAGATCGAGGCCTCCCTCCGTTTGGATGAAGCGATCGAAGAATTGGGGCGGACCAAGCGGATCGTGACGTATGAAGCCAAACAGGCCTTTTATGATTACGAGCGGGCATTGGAGAAGCTGAAGGGAACAGCGCTCGAAGTCGCGTTGACCGATGAAAGTGCGAAGGTCATTCGCGCTCAGGCAGCACTCGATGAGGCAAGAGTTCAGGATCTTTTCGACACCCTCTCCCGTTTTCTCCAGGTCCGGCTTACCTATCTGGAATCCCTCGCCAATTATCATGTTGCGATTGCGTCGTTGAATCGCGCCGTCGGCGTCGATGGGTTTTATTCCTCCCGGAAACGAGACAAAAAAGAAGCACCTTTGACCAAAGAGGCCCGGCATCTCTTTCGGGCCCGTGAAGAGTTCTGGGAGCAAGCGGCCGGAAAGGGCGCTCCTCTTAAAGAAGCCCCCGCCCACGTCGTTTTCGTAAGTCCCAGAAACGATTATGTCATTATCAATCGAGGGAAAGAGGATGGGGTTTTGGTCGGGATGGTTTTCTCTCTGATGCGGCAGAACGAAAAGGTTGCGGACATCAAGGTAATCCGCGTCACCGAAGACGCAGCCGCCTGTGACATTGTGGTGAGAGACACAATTCAGCCTGTTCAGCTTTGGGACGAAGTCCAGCCGAGGAGAACCTATGGCATTCAAAGAGACCTTCAAGAAGCTGCGAAGCAATAAACAGTTCTGGAAATTCCTGGTTGCCGTCGGGGTTCTTTGTATGCTCTTTGCTCTGGGGATTTTTCTGGTTCCCCGCATCAAGACCTGGCGCGAAAACCTGACCAAAGCGAGGCTGGAGGCGCAGAAAAAAGAGCAGGAAGTGCTGGAAGAAAAGGCGAAGAAAGAACAGAAGTTTCCGGTGAGGACTTACAAGGTTTCCCGTCAGGATTTTAAGGATACGCTCCTCGTCCTGGGTGCAGTCCGGGGCATTAAAGAGCTCGATCTGAAATTTCAGGTCTCGGGGATCTTGGTGAAATTCGATTTCAAGGAGGGGGAGTTGGTGAAAAAGGGGGAAGTCCTTGCCATGCTGGATCAGAAGGATGCCCTTCTCAAGGTGAGTTATAACGAATCGCGTCTGAAAGCTGCAGAAGCAACGCTGGAAGCGGCCCAGCGCAAACTGGAAATCCACGAGGATCTTTACCGCATCGGTGCCATCATCGAGCCGCGCCTTCAGGAAATACGGCTGGAGCGGGATACTTCCAGATACCAGATGGAGACCATCCGCACGGAACTGGACTCGGCGCGTTCGGAGCTCGACAAGACGATCCTGTATGCGTCGTTGGACGGCGTGATCGGCATCCGCGACATGGAAGTGGGGGAATTGGTAGCGCCGACGGACCGGGTCTGCACCCTTGTCGATATCCGCGAGGTTCATATTGACGTCGGCATCATCGAGCGGGATATCAATAAAATTGCTCTCGGCCAAGGGGCCGCTGTCACCGTGGATGCCTACCCCAAAGTGGAGTTCTGGGGCGTCATCGACAATATTTTTCCCATCGTTGAAGGAGGCTCCAGGACCCTCACCGCCAAAGTACGCGTCGCCAACGACAGACAAGAGGGGATGCTGTTGCCGGGGATGTTTGCCCGCGTCAATGTCAATCTCGCCGAATTCGAAAAAGCCCTCGTTGTTCCAAGTGTGAGCGTCAATGACGCAAACCAAGACGGCGTCTTCGAAAGTGTTTATGTTATCGATGAACAAGATGTCGCGCACGCGCGGCCCGTCAAGGTCCTCTATGACAAATCCACCGACTTCTGGGTCCTCGAGGAAGGCGTTCAGGAGGGGGAACTGGTTGTGGTTGAGGCGCCTGATGAATTGAAGGATGGGGCAAAGGTTCAGGTCATCGAGGTCCAGGAAGGAACAGGATAATCGTTTTCGATGGGTCTCCCTTCTTTTTCCGTCCGTCGCCCCGTGACGGTGATTATGTTCTATCTCGGGGTCGTCCTTTTGGGGACGGTCGCGTGGAGCAAACTTCCTCAGGAACTCTTCCCGCCGATTACCTACCCGCAGCTCTCCGTGATCAGCCGCTATGAGAATGCCGCACCGGAGGAGATTGAAAGCCTCATCACCAAAATCGTCGAGGAGGCGGTTGGGACCGCCCAGAATTCCATCCGGGTAACCTCCACGTCCCGCGAAGGCGTTTCCATTGTCACCGTCGAGTTCAACTGGGGAACCAACATGGACGTGGCAAGCCTCAATGTGCGGGAAAAAATCGACCTCATTAAAGAAAGACTTCCCCGGGATGCCAAGGAGCCGGTGGTCGTCAAGTATAATCCCTTCGAACTCCCCGTGATGATTTTAAGTATTTCCGGGGAAGCGTCTCCCAATGAGCTTCTGGAAGTTTCCCGCCGGCTGATCAAAGACGAAATCGAGAAACTCGACGGCGTGGCATCGGCGAATATCTCCGGCGGGCTGGACCGCGAGATTGTTGTCGAGGTGTATGAGGCGCGTCTCGAAGCGAACGAGGTCCCGTTGTCGGACGTGGCGCAGGCGGTGGCCAATGCCAATCTGAATTTTCCGGCCGGGACCATCAAAGAAAGCTTCTACGAGTTTCTCATCCGGACCATTGGGGAATTTGAAAAGGTTTCTGAAATCAACGATATCGTTGTCAAGGTGACGGAACCCGAGAGCCAGATGGGGCAGGAAGAGCTGTATCGCAAGGCAAGGGGGCTGCAACCGCTCCATCCCGAAGAGCTGGGTCGTCCGGTCAAGGTCAAGGATGTGGCCGTGGTCAAGGACGCCCTGAAGGAGAGAACCAGCTACTCGCGCTTCAATGGAAATTAAAACGTCTCGATTTCCGTCCAAAAGCAGGCCCAGGCCAACACCATCGCCGTCGCCAAAAAAATCAAGAAAGCGGTGTTGTCGCTGAGGCCCATTTTGAAGCGGCGCCACATCAGCATGGAAGTCGTTTACGACAAGTCCGAATTCATCCAGGATGCGATCGACGGCCTTGTGAGCGATTCGCTCCAGGGGGGTGTTTTGGCCTTTTTTGTTCTC
>JBDRBD010000085.1:0-20454 GCA_043823025.1 Candidatus Omnitrophota bacterium
CTGCCGTCCAGATAGGATTTTTCTGATACGCTTCACACTCAAAAATCCACTCAATCGCATCAAACCCGCAAATCTGCGAGAGAGAAAACTCTTTTTCCCAGGTATCCTTTGGAAACGCCTGTATTCTGCCCTTCACCGGCGGCGAGAGTCTTCCTTGGATAATGCCGATCAGGGGTTTCATCGATAAGAAAGGCCGGGAGAAACCGAACGGAGCGGTTTCGGATCGTCAAGAGATTGCAGCACCCAATCGCATAGCTGCCGAACGGCTCCCTTCCCTCCCTTTTTATCAAGAACGACGTCGGCTTTTTTCAACACCTGAGGTTCAGCGTCTTTCACCGTAACGCTGCAACCGACCCATTCCATACACATCAAATCGTTGATGTCATTCCCTACATACACAACATCTTTCGGATGGACGCCTCGCTCTTCAACAAGTGCTTTCAGGGTTTGCAATTTGTCCGCAATTCCCTGATGGCAGGGTAAACCCAGTTTTTTACATCGTGCCGACACAACCGGATTTCTTTCTGTCGAGAGTACAAGCATCGGGATCCCCTTCGCGGACAGCATCGCAACGCCAAGTCCATCCCCGCGGTGACACCAGACGGATTCGCGTCCGTCTTCGTGTACGAGGACCCGATTGTCCGTGAAAATCCCGTCAAAATCAAAGACAATCAGCTTCGGTTTTCTGGACAAGGCCCGTTTTTTCGACTCCCCCGGAGATTGTCTTTCGGGCATGTCAAGACCGCCGGAGTTTTTCCAGAATCGGGCGTTCACTCTCATACACCTGTTTCACGCCGTCTCCCCTGGCTTTTTCGATAAGCCGGATATCCTTAACAAGGTGCTTAAATCCCTGAGGCTCGACCGAGGCGGCCTGATCGCTTCCCCACATACTCCGGTCCAGCGTAATATGCCGCTCAATGAGACGGGCACCCAGTGTCGCTGCGGCAATGGTTGTCGCCAGTCCTACTTCGTGGCCGGAATAGCCGATGGGACAGTCAAACTCATTTTTCAGTGTTTGAATCATCTGGAGGTTCAGCTCTTCCGGCTTCGACGGGTAGGTGCTGGTGCAGTGAAGGAGAATGAGGTCATCCAATCCCAGGATATCCACAGCGTGCCGAATTTCTTCCATGGTGCTCATGCCGGTTGAAAGAATAATGGGCTTTCTCTTCGTCTGGTGGCAGCGTAGAAGCGCATCATGCGTCAACAATGCCGAAGCGATCTTGTAACAAGGCACATCAAAGTGGGCAATAAAGTCGACGCTTCTTTCATCCCAAGAGGACGCGAACCACAGAATCTCTTTTTCTTTGCAATACCGGTCGATTTCTAAATACTCTTCAAAATCAAGCTCGAGGCCCCGTTTCAGATCCCCGTTCGTAGGCCCGAAGGGATTCTCCCTGGGGCGGGCCAACTCTTCCGGTGTATACACAAGCTCCACCGTCCTTTTTTGAAATTTAACGGCATCGGCTCCGGCATCCTTTGCGGCGTCAACCAGCGCCTTGACCAGCTGAAGGTCGCCATTGTGGTTGATGCCGATTTCGGCGACGACAAAGACGGATTCCTTTTCCCCAACCCACCGGTTTCCAATTCGAACTTTTCTCGCCATTTTTCCCCTTCTTTCTCTCTAAGTTTTTGCCTCACGCCGGTCAAATTCTTTAAGAAGCTTTTCCGCGTCTTCCGAAACCGTTTTGCGCCTTTCTTCTTCCCGGAGCATCCTGAAATACTCCGCCATGAAAAATAAAAAGTAACTGCTGATGGCTGAAAAAAGTATCGCTGTCAAAACCTTCTTCATCGTATTCCGAGAATTGTGAACGGTGGGGGCTCTCGCCTGGTCAATCACCTTGAGGAGCGGCTTTGCTGAAGTGAGGTCAAGGTCTTCGTTGATTTTGTTGAGATATGCTACACAAAAGTTGGCGAGTTCCGCTGAAAACTCCGGCTTCCCGGTTGTCGCCTCGATGACGAAAATCGTTCCCCGTGCGATATCATAACTGTCGAGCATCCTGCGGGCTCTCCGGATGGCATTTTCCTTCGAGGTGCCAAACCTTTCCGTCAAGTTGAAATGTTCCACGATCCCCTCGGCCATCCTCCGCGTTTTGATGAGGTAGCGCAGGGAATCAATGGACGTGGGGCTGCCGCCTGTTGAGACGGGAAGACCTGCCTTCCCAAGGGCGCCGATGAAATCGACAGACTCGGCAGGCGGAAAAACAGAAGCGCTTGCCGTATACTCTCTTGGAGCGCTGAGCGCCATAAACCCCGCCGCAGCTGCGGAAAGCACCGTAATGATAAAAAGAAACCTTTTTCTTTTTTTGAAAACTTTCCAATAGGTTAAAAGCGTTATTTCAGCCATGGCAGAAACTCCTTAATCGGCGGCCGCAAAGGCCACAACACCAAAAGCCACTTGATAGAGGAAATTGACCGTGTCCTTGAGAAAGAACATCTTCGGCGTCTTGTACTTGAACTCTTCCGGCACCACAATGGTATCGCCGCGTTCGATCCGCTTGACTCTGGCAAACTGGCCGACTGCCTCGCCGTTTGCCTTAATCACATAAACCCGTTTTTTGTCCGCACTCTTCCTCAAACCGCCGACTTTCCGCAGATAATAGTCCGTATTTTCCCCGTTGACATAAGTGACGGCGAGGGGATTATATACATTTCCGACGACCAGGACAGAAGAAGGAGGCCGCGGAATAAAAAGGACGTCTCCGTCTTCCATAGTGATATCCGCGGATGTCCCCTCTAACGCCTCCGGCGGGGCCAGCTTCACAATCATCCTCCCTAGAAATTCACTTTGGTCGAGCCCCTCCATGAGTTTTTCCCGGTATTCCAAGAGTCCCAGGCGGGATGCCTTCTGACCCGTGTCATATCCTGCCCCCAACGAGGCCTGTTCCTGGAGGAGGGTCATCTGCTCGGATTCGAGAAACTGCTTAATGCGGTCCCGCTGGGTCTCCCGGAGGGCCTTCCGGGTGAAAACGGTTCCGTTCAAGAAGGCGTTTTCTGTAAAACCGCCGGCCCGCCGAATGACAGAACTCAGGGTCTCCCCCGTGCGAATGGCATATTGGCCGGGGAATTCGAATTCTCCGGAAAGGGTAGCGGTCCCGGGCTGGGTGCGGCTCAGGGACTCCCGGATAAACAATCGATCCCCCTCTGTGAGCGGGATATCTTTCTCTGTCCCGCCCTTTTCCAGGATCTCGCTTAAGTTAAGCAGGATGATCTTCGAAGAGTCCTCGTTTGTGATGCGGAAGAGCTCCGCATTCTCAAGGGAGGCGTTTTGCTGCAAACCCCCCGCTTTAAAGAGGAGGTCGTTGATGCGCATCCCCTCCGTCAGTTCGTACTTGCCAGGTTCATACACCGCTCCAGAAATCTCCACGAATTTTGTGGGAATCACATCAGATTTCGAATAGAGGGTCACCGCGTCCCATTCTTTCAGGGGATAATTCATGCTTTCATCCCCGCTTAAAAGCTTCCAAAGGGTGATGCGGATGATCTCCCGGCTTTTATCACTCTGATACCGTGCCAGTTCTGCGCGCTCCATATAGGTTCCGGGAAGAACTCCCCCCGCTTTCTCAATCAGATCTCGGAGGCGCATTTTTTCCTTCAACTCATAATCACCGGGGCGGGCGACGTTCCCAAGAACGGTCACAAAGTTATAGCGCTGGGACGTAATCGGGAAAATGGTGACAAGATCACCGTCCTGAAGCGTGATCGACCCCCCTCTCCGCCCAAGGTCTTCCAGGAGGGTGAATTCAAAGTCTTGAACCACCTTTCGTTCGCGGTCCTTGATGCGCTCGATTTGAATGCGCTGGAGGAAACCGGTGGCGCTCATGCCTCCGCCCATTTCCAAAAGTTGTGCCAGCGAGATAGGGGCAGTGGTCTCGTAAATCGCCGGCCGCTTCACGTTCCCGGCAATCCCAATCACATTCCCGATCGGCGGGACAAGAATGGTGTCATTTGTCTTGAGCGGAAGATCTTGTCTATGGTTTCCTTTGATGAGAATTTCGTAGAGGTCGACCCGTTCTTCTGTTTTGTCCGCACGGAGAAGCTTAATCTGACGCAGGCTTCCGAGCTTCGTCGGTCCGTAGGCGGCATACAAGGCGTGAAGGACGGTCGCCTGAGGGGTTAGGTAATACGTCCCGGGAACTTTGACTTCGCCAAAGACAAAGATACGGATCTGCCGGAGTCGGCCCATCGAAACACTGATATTGAAATTAGCATAGTGCTCCTGAAGGGTTGTTTTGATTAACGCTTCCGCCTCCACAAAGGTCAGGCCCCAGACATACACAGGGCCTGCTTTCGGAAGCATGATCTTTCCATCTGCATCCACCGGGACAGGGATGGTCTGCTGCATCGCACCCCAAATATTGAGAATCAGTATATCCCCCGGGCCAACCACATAATCGGAACCGATGGGGATGGCGGAAAGAGTGTTCATTCCGCTCATCGCGGACTGCAAGGGCAAAGCCCCCGAAGGACCAAGGGCCGAACCTCCGGTATTCAGAATACCTTGGAAGTGGCTTGTCCATTCGGATAACATACCTTCCGTCGCGCGAGAAACACCTGGGGAGGACGGAAAGTCTTGGGATTGCGTCTGTCCGGCATAGACAGGAAAGATGTCGTACCCGAATTGCCGGATATCCTTGGAGACGCCCGGAGAGACCCCCTTGACAAAGATTTCCTCTATGCGTGACAGCTTCTGCCGTTCGATCCCTGGCCACATTGCGGCTCTTTCCTTAGTAGCGGGTTCAAGAACTCCCAAAGGAACCGCTGCCGTCCTTCCGGTGGAAATAGAGGCGCCGTCAAACGGCGAAAAGAATTCCTGCGGCGTGCCCGTGTCCACTGCGACGCGAAACGGCCCTCCGCCTCCTGAACTTTCAAGGGTCGTCATCTCATCGTGAACCAGGGGCTTCCCGATGGGACTTCCCAAAACCGTGAGGCGGAATTTTGTCCCATCATACGGGCAGCGGAGCACGGCGCCGGCGCGTCCCGTGAGGAGATCTTCGACATTAACTTCCGCCTTGAACTCCCGTCCGTCCGCAGGACAACGGACGGTCACCTGCGTCAGTTTCCCTTCTTTTGGAGCTTCGGCTTCCGCGAGATTCGGGAAAAAGACGGTTCCGTCATAAGGACAGACCACTTTCTTTGTGCCGCTGCGGAGTTCGATATCCTGGGGCGTCACGCCGATCTGGAATTCTCTTCCATCCGAAGGACAGGTTAGTGTAATGAACTCTGTTGCCGTTTTGTCCTCTCCCTGCGCGCCCAAGGCACCACCCATATTTTTGAAAATAGAAGAGCCGCCGACCTGCGCGAAGGCAGGCCACGATATCAGTAAAACTGCGCTGCAACTAACAGTAAGTACCAACCGGTATTTCAGGAATTCTTTCATTGAAGCCACCTCCACCCTGTCAGAAACGAAATTGGGTCTCAAACGCGACAATGTGGTTTTGTGAATCCGCACCCGAAGACCCGCTGGAGTTGTTCACGTCCTCAAACTGATACGCCACTGCAACGTCGACGCGTTTGGACCATTCATATGCAAGATCAATCTGGACTTCGTTCTTGGTCAACGCCACATCCCCGAATGACAAAGGAGCACCCGATTTGCCGCGGCGCTCCCGATCAAACTGCACGCCGAGGACGAGACGCTTTTCTTGCACGAAAAACGTCTGGGCCAGCCGGAAAAAGAGATCATCCGCATCGGGTCCAACATGATGCCCCAAGAATTCGCTTTTATACCGATACCCAGAGGTATAAAGATAGTGCTCATAGGCCGCCGGGTCCGTTGTCACCCCTTCGAACCGGAAGTCGAGTCCCGTCAAGGAAAAAAGGTCTGCGACAAAAAATCCCCCCAAATAACTGACCAGTTCAGGGTAGTAGAAGCCGCTGGTGTCCTCACCAAAAAATTCTCCGTAGAGTTCGAGTCCTGTCCCAATCCGGGACCATTGCGCCGCTTCCGGCAGGAAAAACCGGATGTCGCCGCCAAAAAGATGGTCTGCTCTTTCCTCTGCTCCTCCGCCTTGCGTCGGGTCCAAGGCGCCGAGGAAATCCGAAATTTCTTTTTTCTCGTCCTTTCCCATCGTCAGCGACGTGTGGGAGGCCCCGAGGATAAGACGTGCAAGAGGAGACCACTCGATGCGCATCCCCGTCAGCAAGGATTCCGGAATGGTCCGTTCCTCTTCCAATTGGGCGCTCATCACCTGCATCTGCCAGTTTCCGAGACGCTCCAGTTTCCACGGGAGACGAAATGCGCGCCGCGTCCGCAACGAAAAACCCCGGAGAGGCCGTGCATTGTTGGTGAGAAAAAATTCCCCGTGAGCACCCGGGCCCCACCAGAAATTGAGCTCACCCCCCTTGATTTCAAAATTGCGGTAGGCGAGCTTGACCGAGGCTTCTTCAACATCGGCATCCGTATCGGAATCCCGATCTCTGAAGCGGATGCTTGGAGTCAGGGAAACGGCCAGCCAATCCTCCATCGAAACCCATGAGGGTAAACTCCATCTTCCGTTCAGTCCATCCTGAATACGGAACCCTTGAGAATTTTCAATGAGCGATGAACTGGTCTCTCTTTTAAAATCGGTGAAAAGTTTTTCGCTGGAAAATCCTGTATAAAACAGGAATTGCTTCCATTGAAACGGCTGCCCCGGCAAACGATTCCTTTCAGTCTCTGCACCTCTGTAACCAAGCTGCTTCAGTTCGGGAGCGAATTCAGAGGAAAGCCTAAGTAAATCCTCTTCAATCTGAGAGGCCGCTTCAGGGGAAAATTCTATCTCTCCCTTCTCCACCCGCTTCAACGCTTCCAGGACCTTTTCCGCCATCCAGTCCCGCGTCAGCGGGCGCATCCCAAACCCCAACCCATCGCACAATCCTGCGGCGGCAAGACGCTCCACAGCCCCATAGCTCCAATGATCCAGGGGCACATCCACGGGACTTGCCCACGCGCCCACGCACGAACTGAGCAGTCCAACCATCACAAGCCCCCCAATGGGTAGTAAACGGGAAAACTTCAAGCCGGCTCCTTTGTCAATGAACGAAACCATGCCACTGTCCGCGCAAGCCCTTCCTCAAAAGGGACCACCGCCTGATAGCCCAAGCGCTTCTTTGCCTTGGAGATATCAGCGAGGCTTCGACGTACATCCCCCACTCGTGGAGGATCGTGCTTCGGCGGGACATCTTCCTTCAGGACGCGGTTGATGATGTCGAGGATGTCGAGTACCGAATGCGCCTTCCCGCAGGCCACATTGAAGACTTCTCCTGAAATTCCGCCTTGAAGGGCGGCGCGGAGATTTGCCTCAACGACATTGTCGATATAGGTAAAATCGCGCGACTGGAGGCCGTCTCCGTAAATCGTCGGGGATTCGCTACGGAGGACCTTCAAAATGAACTTGGGGATCACTGCCGCATACTCGGAGGCCGGATCCTGGTAGGGTCCAAAGACATTGAAGTACCGGAGGCTGACCGCCTCAAGGCCATAGCTTTGACTGAAGAGGTTGCAGTAATGTTCTCCTGCGGCTTTGCTGGCCGCATAGGGGGAAATGGGCTTGGAGGGGAGATTTTCGGATTCCGGAAAGTGGTCGGTATCGCCGTACACAGAGCTGGAGGAGGCAAAGACGAGCCGTTTGACTTTTTGTTCGACGCAAGCCAGGAGAAGCTTCAAGGTCCCGGTCACATTGACATCGTGGGTTTCAAGAGGATTCTGGAAGGAACGCGGAACCGACCGTAGAGCTGCCTGATGAAGGACATAATCGACGCCGCGCACGGCCTTGGCCATGGCGACCTCATCCCGGATATCCGCCTCGATTAACTCGATTTTATCCAGGAGCCCAAGCAGATTCTCCCGCCTGCCCTCGCAGAAGTTATCCACCACCCGAACAGATTCGTTTTGCCGAACCAGTTCTCGGACAATGTTCGAACCGATAAACCCCGCACCACCCGTTACAAGATAGAGACTCATGTGTGTTGGACTTTTTATGCTCTGGAGATTGGACGGTCGATTTCTTATCTATTTGAAAAATAAGGGGATACGCCATTTGGCAGGCTTTTCCCCAATCAGCCTTGACAGGGCACCCTTTTACCCCAAGCTAGGCAGAGAAAACAGGTCTATATTTTAATAATAGTAATTTTTATTGTCAAGTTTTTATAAATATAGTAATTTTTGATTTGTTTTTGACGTGGAAGCAGAACAATAGATGAAAATCTTCATATTGTTATGGAAATATTCTCGTTTAGGGTTATGATAATAAAAAATGCAACCGGATACCCTTTCTTATGATGTGACGATCGTGGGTGGCGGCATTGTGGGGCTGGCTTCTATTTTTTCTCTTGTTTCCCGATTTCCAGATCACAAATTCCTCCTTCTCGAAAAAGAGCCGCAACTTGCCGCGCACCAGACTTCTCACAATAGCGGCGTAATTCACTCCGGTATCTACTATCGGCCCGGCTCCCTTAAGGCGAGATTGTGCCGAGAGGGCGCAGAAGCGCTTGAAGCTTTTTGCCTCAGATACGCCATCCCTTACAGGCGCTGCGGGAAAGTGATTGTGGCAACGGAGCCTTCCGAACTTCCGCGATTGGAAGCGCTGTTCGAGCGCGGGAAGATGAACGGGCTTAAGGGCCTTGAGTTCACCGGGCCGGAGCGGCTGCGCGAAATCGAACCGCATGCCGCCGGCTTGAAGGCCATCTATGTCCCGAGCGCAGGGCTTGTGGATTTCGGAGAGGTCACCCAACAGTATGCGGCACTCGCCAAGGAAAAAGGGGCTGAGATCCGGACGGCAACACGGCTTGACGGCCTCCTGCGGCGGCCGGCAGAATGGATTCTCCGTACTAACCAAGGGGAGTTCCGCACACGCTTTCTCATCAATTGCGGCGGGCTCCATTCGGACCGGATTGCCGGCATTGCGCACGCCTCCCCCGGGAGTGCGATTATCCCTTTCCGCGGAGAATACTATGAAATCGTTCCAGAGCGGACCTCTCTTGTCAAAGCGCTCATTTACCCTGTCCCGGACCCCCGCTTTCCGTTTCTGGGCGTCCATCTCACGCAGACGCTGTCCGGAAAGGCGAAGGTCGGGCCGAATGCCATCCTTGCCCTGAAGCGGGAAGGTTATCGGAAAACCGATTTCAATCTTAAAGACGTCTTTGACTTTCTTCGATATCCGGGATTCTGGCGGATGGCACGACGCTATTCGGGAATTGGCTTCGAGGAAGCGAGCCGGTCGTTATTCAAGAGGGTTTTCGTACAGAAAGTGCAGCGGCTTCTGCCGGAACTGACTTCGGAAGATTTGGTGCCCGGAATGAACGGCGTCCGCGCCCAGGCCCTTAACGCGGATGGAACGCTCCTTGACGACTTTCACATTGTGCAGCAAGAAGGCGCTATCCACGTTTTAAACGTCCCCTCCCCAGCGGCCACTGCATCTCTTCGGATCGGAGAAGCTATTTCAGATATCGCCCAAAAGGCCTTTTCCTCCGAAGCGTAACATCTCAGGAAACTGCAGGCCGGCCGAGTGAAGTGACTCTTTTCCATCAACACTCTGAAGCATCATCAAATATCCCCTTAGAAATTAGACGGCGGGGTGAGAAATATCTCGCGGGAAACGGACTTGAAAAAATCTTTCAGGTTTTCGTGGCTACGATCGTGATGTTTGGCGCTAGCCACCCAACCCGTTTTCCCCGCAAATAATATTCAAGCCATGAAGCCCGGTGGAAGACAACCCGCAATGTCTGCCGTAAGGGGTCGAGCACCCAGGGGCTTGGGTATTGGTAGTACTGACCCACGTAAAGATGCCATACAGGAATTTGAACAGGAAGGCCGATACGAACGACCTTCGCTTGAAAACCGAAACGTTCAACCATCGGCATCAGTGTCCCGTGTGTATAGTGAACGACGTGTTCGTATGCATCGAAGAGGTCGTGGTCTTGTGTTTTCCGAAACCATCTTGCCAGTCTGAGTTTAAAAATATTAAAGTTCCCGTTAGGGACGTTGATATAAACAATACCTCCGCTTGCGAGTATCCGATGAACCTCTAACAAAAGTTTCTTCGGTTCCTTGATGTGCTCAAAAACGTCTATGAGAGACACGATATCAAAAAATTCCGAAGGGAATTCCGCTTCCTCCAGAAAAGCTGTTTTCACGTTGAGTTGGAAACGCTCCCTGGCAATCTTTGACAGCGTTGGGGAGGGCTCAATTCCAAAGAGTTCCCACTCCTTACCGATGGCATGGCGAAGGAAGAGGCCCATGTTGGATCCCACATCCAGAAAGCGCCCGCGGGGTTTGAAATGTGCAATGACGCGTAGATGTTCCCGATAATTAGGATCCCGATGGCTTCCCCTCTTTCCCTTTAAGATCAGAGAGGCCTCCTTGAGATAAGAATCCTCTCGGCCACAATACACCTGTTCGGGATTTTTGAGGCGTGGATTAACATAAATCAACCGACATATGTTACAACGGACTACTCGTAGAAGTTTTCGCTCTGTATGAATCACCGATGAGCGGTCGCTGCCGCAAAGAGGGCAAGAGCACTCCTCAAGATCTGAAGCAGTAAACCATTGTCTTTGGGCTTGCTCTCTTCGTCTCTGCTTTACATAAGATTGTTTCCCAATAGATGGGATTATTTGTTCCTTAATCTCTTTCATGTTGATTTCTTTCATGAAAAAACAACCGGTCTTCCAATACTGTAATACCGGAACCCGGCCTTTTTCATTTGGGCAGGATCAAAAAGATTCCTGCCGTCCACGATTACGGGGTGGGACATAAGCGATTTCAAGCGAGCACGCTTGAGCTGACGGAACTCTTTCCACTCGGTCATCAGAACAAGACAATCCGCTTTGCGCGCCGCCTCATAGGCATCCCCGCAATACACGACGTTGGTGAGAATCTTTTTGGCGTTCTCCATCGCTGCAGGATCATAGACCTTGATGTGGGCGCCTTCCCTCTGAAGGAGGCGGATCACATCGACGGCAGGCGCGTCCCTGAGGTCGTCCGTCTCCGGCTTAAAGGAAAGACCGAGAATGCCGATGGTCTTTCCACGCAGATTCCAAACCGCATGTTCTATCTTTTTGACAATCTGCTCCCGCTGATGCTGATTGATGCGCTGAACCTCTTTCAAAAGCTGGAAATCGGCGCCCGCCTTCTCGGCAATATGAATGAAGGCAGAGAGATCCTTCGCAAAGCAGGAACCACCGAATCCGACCCCCGCATCTAAGAAGCGTCTTCCGATCCGTCGGTCCATGCCGACTCCCTCAGCGATTTTCCCGACGTCCGCCCCCACCTTCTCGGCAAGAGAGGCCACGGCATTAATGAAAGAAATCTTCATGGACAAAAATGAATTGGAAGCGTGTTTGATGATTTCAGCGCTCTTGATGTCCGTGACTACCAAGGGTGCCTTCAAGGGCCTGTAAATCTCCCGCAAGATTCCCTCGGCCTTTTTGGATGCGATCCCGATGACGACGCGGTCCGGATGCATAAAATCCTCGATAGCCTGGCCTTCTCTCAGAAATTCAGGATTCGAGGCCACGTCAAAGGGAATTTTCTTGCGGAGGCTGTGTCGGATGGTGTGGCAGACCCACTCGCCGGTTTCCACGGGAACCGTGCTTTTCTCAACGATCAACCGATACGAGGTCATGGCGTGGGCAATCTCACGAGATACCATCTCCACATAGGAAAGGTCGGCCTGCCCGCTGGCTTTCGGAGGTGTCCCGACTGCGATAAAAACGACTTTTGTCTTTGCCACCGCTTCGCGGATATCTGGTGAAAATAAAAGCCGCTTCGTTACCTTGAGGTGCTTGCGGACAAGCGGGTTCAGTCCCGGCTCGTAAAAGGGAGACTTCCCCTGTTTCAGGAGTGTTAGCTTTTCGAGGTCATTATCGACGCACAGAACCTGATGGCCGATTTCCGCAAAACAAACACCGGTCACCAACCCCACATGACCCGATCCGATAATACTGATTTTCATGGGATTTCCTTTTTGATCAACGATCGTTTAACAAATGGCGACTTAAAAGAAACTGTTCAACCGCATCGCACAGAATGACATTTGCCTCTTCATTGGGATGGCTGTCAAAAGAAGTGACCCACAAGTCCGAGGCCTTCTTCCCGCGGAAAAACTCCAAAAGATCCAAAACGTAGGGCTCTTCCTTCAGGGCCTTTCCGACCTGATGATGATAAAACTCAAAAGGATACGCTTCAAGAGATTCCAATTTGGGATAAATCAAATACACCAGGGAGAACCTGTATCGGTCTGCCAGTTCACGGATGCGCCCGAAAGCCTCTTTGTTTTCCTGCCAGCCAATATAGTCCTCAGAAAAAACATAGGTGATCTCATTCCGTCGGTCTCGGGGATCGCCGGAGGCGAGACCTTCCGCCATGTGACGTAAGACGTACGTCTTTTCAACCAAGAATTCGTACATCGCGAGGTGCCGAAAAAAGTCCTTGATCGCGTTGATCCACTTGATCTTGGCGGGTGTCAGGGGAAGGCTGTAACCGCTGTCATTGTACACATACACAAACATCACAAGGTCCGGATGGTACCGAACCCCCTCCTCCTCCAGCAGCCGCGCTTCATAAACCGTGCCGTAACTTGGCACGCTCATGTTGAGTACTTCTATCTGTCTATCGGGAAACCTCTGGTTCAGGCGTCTCTCAAGCATCTGGGGGTATGTTTTTTCAAAGGGAAGACCGGGCCCGAATGTGACGGAATCACCGATACATAAAATCCGAAAAACGCCCACGCCTTTTTCATAAGAACGCTCGAGATCCCGGAACCCTTTCGCGTTAAATTGAAAAGGGACTCCCAAAGAACGCCCCGTGAAGTTTGGCTTCAGCGTATAACGGCACGTTGGATGGCTTTGATAGGCCCCTGGCGGAAGGTACGTCCGGATGCCCCGGTGCGTGAAACGAAGCCACCCTTCCAACGCGAGAAGGCAGAGAAAAACCGAACCCGCCAAAATTGCCGTCCGCCCGTAAAGCACTCTCCTTTCCAAAAACGCACCATCCCCTCATGAAAGGACCGCTTTGTTAAAACAGGGTGTAAATAAAGGGCCCGATGGCCGTGGATTGGGCAAAAATCAGGAGAACCGCAAAAATGAGAAGCAAAACAATCATCGGGATCATCCACCAGAGTTTCTGCTCCCATAAAAAACAGAAAAGTTCCTGGATCACCCGTGCCCTGCGCCCAAATTCCTTACGTCCCATTCAGTTTCCTTTTTTCTTTTTCGACAAGATAGGAGCCCATGACCAAAATGTCCATCTCGCTCCGGAGAAAAGTCGAGTAGGCGTCCTGGGGACCCGCCACGATCGGCTCCCCTTTCAAGTTAAACGAGGTGTTCAAAACAACCGGAACACCCGTCTCCTCCCCAAAACGCTCAATCAAACGATAATACAACGGATTTTCGTTTTTGACAACCGCCTGGAGTCGTCCGGTGCCGTCGATATGGGTCACCGCAGGAATTTCGGCCCGCTTTTCCATTTTGACCGGGGGCACCAAAAGCATAAAGCGGGTGGGATAACCCCCCTTTCTCCCCTGGAATTCAAAGTATTCTTCCACCCGGTCCGAAAGGACTGAAGGGGAAAAGGGGCGGAACGGTTCCCGGAACTTGATCTTCCGATTGACGATATCTTTCATTTCTGCCCGCCGGGGATCTGCCAGAATGCTCCGGTTGCCAAGGGCTCTCGGGCCCCACTCAAACCGACCCTGCATCCAACCAACCACCTCTCCTCTCTGAAGGCAGTCGACAACCCGGGAAACAAGCGCTTCTTCGTCCGGCGCGCGCCAGCTCGGGATCTTCTCTCCCTCGAGAAAACGAGAGATCTCCTCATCGGTCACCGACCTTCCCCAATAGGCGTGCTCCAGAACAAAATTTCTCGGCTCTCCAAGGAGGGACGCAATATCAAGGGCCGCTCCCAAGGCCCCGCCTGAATCGCCGGCAGCCGGCTGCACAAAAAGTTCTTCAATCGGGGTTTCTTCCAGGATTTTCCAGTTGGCTACGGTATTGAGGGCGACACCTCCCGCAAGACACATCTTTTTCACTCCGGTCACCTGATGGGCATACCGTGCCATTTTCACCATGATTTCTTCGGTGACTTTCTGGATACTGGCGGCAAGATCGGCGTAAGGCTGTTCCAACGCATCGCTTGTCCTGGGATCGCGGGGTTTCCCGAACAACTTCACAAAAAGGTCGTTAAAGGGTTTTGTCCCGTAATGATGGCAGAAATACCGGGGATCCAACCAGATCGAGCCATCCTCGTAAATCTTAAGAATCTGCCGGATTTTGTCCTCGTAGACCGGCTTCCCGTAGGGGGCCATCCCCATCACTTTGTACTCCCCCTCATTGACCTCAAATCCCAGGAAAGCGGTAAAGACGCTGTAGAGGAGTCCGACCGAATGGGGAAAATTCATTTCATAAAGAAGAGAGATGCGGTTTCCTTCGCCTTTCCCGATCGTTGCCGTATTCCATTCGCCCACTCCGTCCACCGTGAGAATCGCCGCTTTTTCGAACGGGGAACAGAGAAACGCACTCGCCGCATGGGAAAGATGATGCTGGGTGAAAAGGATCTTTTCCGGCGGAACGCCGACTTTTTCCTCAATGAGACTTTTGATCCAAAGTTTGTCAAAAAGCCAGTGGATCATCGCCTCCCGGAAGAAGGTGTAGGAACGGGGGTAAGTCTCAAGACAGCTTTTCAGGATACGGTCAAACTTGAGAAACGGTTTCTCGTAAAAAACAACGTAATCAATCTCTTCAGGAAGGAGGCCTGCATCCTCCAGACAAAACCGGATCGCCCTTTCCGGAAACCCGTTATCATGTTTCTTCCGTGAGAAACGTTCCTCTTCAGCAGCTGCAACAAGTTTTCCGTCGACGACAATCGCACAAGCCGCATCATGATAAAAACAGGAAATTCCGAGAATCTTCATCCAAAACGTCCTGGGTTGGAAAAGAAAATTTCAGGATTGGCGCCGGGCGCCGGGCAGATCCAACTCTCTTAATGTCACAGGAGCCCAGTTGGTCTTCGTGGGGGGGCGTTTCCTGAGATAATTCTGCCACCGGCCTACGAGAAGGGAAACAATCCCCACGATTAAAAAATAAAAAAGGGTGAGAATGAGCCGCGAGTTGAAATTCCCGATCACTCGGGCAAACGTCTTCCACTTCTCCCTCAATATCCGCAACCACAACTGCTTCATTCCGTTTCTCCTGAACGGCGCTCCCCGATCAGCCGACGGGAAATGCTGGCGCGGTTCCCGAATTCAAGGGGACCTTCCGGGAAGGCCTTCAGCCGGAAAGCCACATAGACGGAAAATTCCGATTCCGGACGCTCAAGGTCCTCGGTGTCGCGGACATTAAACCCGAGGGCCCCTTCCATGCAGTGAAGGTCCCGGGTTAAAACGATTTCCTCTTCTTCAAATTGTCCCTTGTCAATCTCGTACCGCTCATACAGTTCTATTTTCCAGAGGGGATGGACCTGGAAGGAGCATTTTGTCGTCAGCTGGTTGGAAACACCCTTTTCATAGCGATGGAGGAGATCCAAGCGCCACGACTCCTTCTCAAATACAAAAAAATCCAGGTTCGTTTCGGTGAAGTCCCTCTGTTCGATGCCGTAGGTCGACTCCAGCACCGCTCCCCAGAAGGGACTGGGACGGAATTCGAGCGTCTCTCCCACATCTACCAGTTTTCCCTCTCCGCCTGATTTGAAATCATAATTGGAGGTCAGCACAAAGTCGACGAAATCCACAACCGCTTTTTCTCCGTCGCCGAATGTCCGGCGTGTCTGGAATTTATTATCGAGGACAAAGGTGAGGCGGTTGGCTTCGGTCAAGCGGTCAATCTCATCAAAGTCAGGAAGGCGGCTTGAAAGCAGTGTCGGCTCGGGGGTATATCGGTATTTCAAACCCGGTTCAATGATGTGCCGCAGCCCGGAAAGCTCAACACCCCAGAAACTCCCTTCGACCGGATACAGGCGCCGGAAACGGGTCGAGAGGTCAAGACCTGCGGTCATCAGGGCCCTCACCGCATCTTCCTCCCCTGCGGTTTCTTTCCCGTAATAGGTTTGCCGCACGCTGAATTGAGGAACGGCTTGGATTCCGGAAAAATGAGTCGGATAGGACAGCTGGTTCAGCAGGTCGACCCGTTCGGTCGTGGTGGTGTTTCCCCCTTCGAGGGAACGGGTGAGATTTCCGACATTGGCTTCGCCCAGATAATAAAGACCTGTATCCCAAAGGGGAAGCTCTTGGGAAGTCACCTGCAGTTCCGGAAGACGTTCGGTCTGGGTGAAGAAATGGTTGGCCCGTTTCTGGAAGGTGAGCGCCGCGGTGAGCTTCTCGGCGTCATGCACCAGCGTGCCCCGCGTGTCCGGACGGTAATCTTCCATATATTCCCCGTTGAAATAGTCCCGCGTCATAAAGCGGTCGCTCCACTTCTGATATTCTCCCAAAAAGACCGTCGTGGGAGAGAGGTCCCACCGGTGAAGCCACCGGCCCCTGTATCGGTCGCGGTCCTCCCGGACATCAATGGGGGACTGGCGCTCTTCATCATTGATGTAATAGGTTTTGAGCTCTCCTTCTCCGAACGGACTTTCATACAGAAAATCCGCGCCGGTCCCGAAACCCCGCTGAGTCCTTTCATCCAGATGAATCCTGGTGGAAACGCCGTCTGCAAGCGGCATCGCCCAGCTCGAAAGGGCATAAGCGCCCCAACGGCTGCTGTAGCCCGGAATGAGGCTGACGCCCCCGTAATCCACTTTCCCTTTTTGGAGAGAACGGCTGTAAATCGGCGCATAGAAAACCGGAATGCCTTTTGTTTGAAACGTCACATTCCGGGCAACGAAACGTTCATCCGAACGGAGTTCGATTTCCTTGGTCCGAATGACGTAGTGGGGGTTGGGGAGGTCGCAGGTGGTAACATACCCTTCCTTGACCAAAAACGTATTTTCGTTCTTCCTTTCGACTTCTTTCCCTCCGAAATACCAGGGAAGCGCCTTGCCCCTGGCATCCACAAGAGTTCCTTCCTTTCTGTCAAAATTGTAGTAAAGGCCCTTTCCCCGGAATTCATCCTCACCGCGGATTAAAAGGACCTCACCTTCTGCGACCGCATCTTTGGTGTCCAGGAAGACCGTCACCGCATCCGCTTTAACAACAGATCCCCTGTAGTCGATGGAAATATTCCCTTTTCCGACGACCTTGCGCTCATCCGGGAAATATTCCACTTCGTCGCCATTGACCACGATGGCTTCGGGAGAAACGTCGGCGGCGAGGACGCCCTGCGCCAGGACTCCGAGGAAACAGAGGACGGACAGACTCAGCGCTCGAACTCGGCAGCAGTTCACTAAAACTCCTATTTGCGTATCGGGTCAGAAAGCGGAAGGTCTTGCTTCTGTTTCAGTTTCTCCCAGTCACTGAGGAACCGGGCAAGGCCGATATCGGTCAGCGGATGATGAAAGAGTTTGTTGAAAACGTCGAAAGGGAGAGTGGCGATATCGGCACCGATCTTCGCCGCCTCAAGCACATGGAGGGGATGACGGATGCTCGCAACTAAAATCTCTGTCTTGTAGCCGTAATGGGTGTAGATAATTTTGATGTCCCGCACGATGTCCATTCCCACCGCACTGATATCATCCAGCCTCCCGATGAACGGGCTGATGTAGGAAGCCCCGGCCTTTGCTGCCAGGAGCGCCTGGATCGGAGAAAAACAAAGCGTCACGTTCGTCCGAATCCCTTCACGACTCAGCGCCACGACCGCCTTCAGACCTTCTTTGATTAAAGGGATTTTGACGACGATATTCCGGTGGATCTTGGAAAGGAGACGCGCCTCCGAGATCATCCCCTGGCAGTCGGTCGCAATCACCTCCGCATTCACCGGTCCGTCCACAAAGGAACAGAGCTCCTGAAGGACTCCGTGAAAATCGCGCCCTTCCTTTGCGATTAAGGTTGGATTGGTGGTAACGCCGTCCAGAAGACCCAGTTCGTGCGCTTCCCGAATTTCCTTAACGTTTGCGGTATCCAAGAAAATCTTCATCGCACCATGCCTCCCTGCCCCTTTCAATGAGCGCGTGATTTATGGAGGCCTTGCTGGCCGACATAACTCACTGCGCGAATTGAACCCTTGACATTTTCCCTCAAACAGAACCATGAAAAATGTCAAGGGTCAAATTCAGCCAGACACTTACGCCCTTCGACAAGCTCAGGGCATAATCCTGAGCAAAGTCGAAGGATTACGTTCGCTTACGCTCCGTAAGTGTCGGCTTCATTTGACCTCCTCGCCAAAACCGATGCGCCGATGACGCCGGCATCATTTCCCAATTTGGCTTTCACTACCTTGAGATGCTTCAGAGGGAAATCCATGGCGTATTCCCGAAGGGTTTCCCGAAGAGGGCCAAAAAGGATTTCCCCCGCCTCTGCCACGCCGCCTCCGATGACAATCCGGTCGGGATTATAGACGTGAACGATCCCCGTCAGGGCAAAACCGAGCCAGCCCCCGATTTCCTTCCACACCGAACAGGCAAGGTGATCTCCCTCGCGGGCCGCTTGACTTAAGACTTCCGGCGTCAGCTGGTTCAGTTTCCCATCGACAAGCTGTGACGCGAGGGACTGTTCGCCGGCGAGAATCCTCTCCGCGGCGCGTCTGACAATGGCCTGATTTCCGACATACGTTTCCAGACAGCCCTGACTGCCGCAGGCGCATTGCGGTCCCTTCCGGGTCACCGGGATATGGCCGACCTCCCCCGCTGAAAGGGATGCACCGCGATAAATCTCTCCTTCCAGGATGAGCCCTCCCCCGACGCCGGTTCCGAGCGTCAGACATACCACATTCGCAAATCCCCGCGCAGCGCCAAAGGCCGCTTCGCCGAGGGCCATCACATTGACGTCGTTATCGACAAAAACCGGGAGTTTCAGCCGTTGGCGCAAGACCGATGCGGCAGGGACTCGCTTCCATCCCTTGACATTGACCAGATGATGAACAAGCCCTTTTCTGTAATCAATGAGCCCCGGTAAGCCAACACCCACGCCCAGCACAGCCCTTTTTGGAATCCGGTGGGCGGTGAGCAAATTTTCAACCGCCTTCGCCAGGATCTCCAGCGTCTTTTTCCAAGGTCCTGATTTCTCCAGGTCAAATTTCGACCGATGAAGAATCCGGCCCTGTCGATTGACGACAGCAATCTTCACCTGCGTACCGCCGACATCGATTCCAACAGCCAGCTTTTTGCTTTTCATGTAACCTCTAGCATAACAAGAAGAAGAGGAAACCTCAATAAAAATGGGACGCGTTCCTCTATTTCATCAATTTTGCTGGGATGGCGTTGCCCGCGCGGAGACCCTGTTCCGACCGGACTGCTTCGCATGATAGAGCGCTGAGTCCGCCGCTTCAATCAAAGCAACCGCTTCCTCCCCGTCATCCGGATAAGTGCCGACCCCGATTGAAATGGTGACGCGGGTCACTTCGTCGTAAGCCGTGAATGTCTTTTGTGCGACGGCGTTCCGGATACGGTCTGCAACCTGAATGGCTTCGCTCATCCCCGTATCGGGAAGTACGATGGAGAATTCTTCACCGCCGTATCGCCCCACCAGGTCAATTTCACGGACATTTTCTTTGAGCAGCGTCGCCACTTCCCTCAAAATCACGTCTCCAACGAGGTGCCCATACTGGTCGTTTTTCTGTTTAAAGTGATCAATGTCCGCCATCAGGAAAGACAGGGAGAGCTTCCGCCGCTTCGAACGCGCCAGCTCCTCAAGAAACCGTTCCAAAAAGTAACGCCTCGAGCGAAGGCGCGTCAGCCCGTCGGTGATGGCCAGCTCCTGAATTTTCCCGTAAAGCTTCACCTTTTCAATAGCCAATGCAAATTGGCGGGAAAGGATCGTCAACTTTTCGGAATCCTCAGGCACTGCCGCTTCCAAGGCGATCATCGCGATCAGCCGTCCCTTCACCTGCAGCGGCATCATCAGAAAAGGACCTTTGCGGAACGCCTCTTTTTTCTCCGCCGCATCCTCCAATATCTGGGTAAGGCCGGCGATTGTTTCCGGGGCCATCGTCACGAGAAAATCCTCTTGAGAGTTTCCATTTCCATGAAACTTCAAATCGTAGATGCAGTCTATCTCTTGAGACGTTTGGCCCCCTTCCCGAAAAAGGAAAAGATAGCCTCTGGCGAAGGAAAAATTGGCGTTCAACGTCTGGGAAAGAATCCCGAATACCTCCCGAAACTCCAGGCTCGCGGAGGCCTTCTTGGTCAACTCATACAATTCAATGATCTCCAAAACCCGCCGTTCCAACAGGGCATTCTCCTCCACGTTCTGGAGGAGGGATTCCTTCTTCTCCTGAACAGTCCGGCGCATCGCCTCAAGACGGTTTTTCAGTTTTTCATGGACCTTCCGGGAATACCCTCGGAAATAGGATATCATCAAAACCACCAGGGCCCCTTGGGCCAGAAAAAGGAAGATTATGATCCGCATACGCGGTTCCTCCCTTCCCGCTTGGCGCGGTAGAGCGCACCGT
>JBDRBD010000086.1:0-4226 GCA_043823025.1 Candidatus Omnitrophota bacterium
GACTACATTACCAAACCGGTTGATTTTGCTTACTTAAAAACCGCCATTTTCGCAAAGCTGGTGATTTAACCCCTCATTGATAAAGAAAATAGACGGGGACGGCCACCTCGGGATGAAGGCTTTTGTAAACGGGGCAACTTAGCGCCGCCCGCTCTAAAAGCGCTTTTTCTTCCTGTGTGAGGTGTTTGGGAAGCGTTACCTCCACGCCAAGTTTCTTGATCCGCCTGGGTCCTTCCGAAGTCATTTCCTTGATAATGGAAAGTTGCGTTCCCTTGATATCGAGTTGGCGCCGCTCAGCGAGAATCGCCAGGACAGTTACTATGCAGGAGCCGAGCGCTGCGGCCACCAGGTCCGTTGGGGAAAAGGTTTCTCCCTGCCCTTCGTGATCCTTCGGCGCATCTGTCATCAGCGTCTTCCCGCTGGGACCGTGAATGACTTTGCAATGAAGCCCCCCTTCGTAAAGTACATGCACTTCTACCATTTCGTCCTCCTTATGGGGTCACGAGCCCATTTCGGAAAAGGAGTCATCCAATCTCAGATTTATCCTACACCTGTTGTTCAAGGATTTCAACGGCGATTGGCGCGATGGAGTTGAGTTCTCCGGAGAGGTCCGGAAGCTCGAGGGATTTATCCACAAGATCGGCGAGTGTCTGGAGAAGAAATTTGTCCGCCGGCCCCAAGGGACAGATTGGGACCAGGCCTGAAGACGGCCCTACTCCAGCACTTTTTCAAGAAGGCCCTTTTTTCGTGCATCGCGCCTCACTTCCTGCGCGAGGTTCATGCTGCAAAACTTCGGGCCGCACATGGAGCAAAAATGAGCTGCCTTGGCGGATTGTTGCGGAAGGGTTTCGTCGTGGAAGGATTTTGCGGTGGCCGGATCGAGTGAGAGGTTGAACTGGTCTTTCCAGCGGAATTCAAACCGGGCCCGGCTTAGGGCGTTATCCCGAATCTGCGCGCCCGGATGTCCCTTGGCAAGGTCTGCGGCGTGGGCCGCGATTTTATGGGCGATGACTCCCGCTTTCACATCTTCTTTGTCCGGGAGTCCCAGATGCTCCTTCGGCGTTACGTAACAGAGGAGCGCACACCCGTACCATCCGATCATCGCCGCGCCGATCGCCGAGGTGATATGGTCGTAACCGGGGGCGATATCGGTAACGAGAGGCCCCAGCGTATAAAAGGGCGCCTCGCCGCATTCGTTAACTTGTTTTTCCATATTGATCTTGATGAGCTGCATCGGGACGTGGCCCGGCCCCTCGATCATGACTTGGACATCGTGTTTCCAGGAGATCCGCGTGAGGGCGCCGAGCGTTTCAAGTTCCGAAAACTGCGCCGCATCGTTGGCATCGGCGATACTGCCCGGGCGAAGTCCGTCCCCCAGCGAAAAAGCGATGTCATACGATTTCATGATCTCGCAGATTTCTTCAAAGTGGGTATAGGCGAAATTCTCCTTGTGGTGGGCAAGGCACCATTTGGCATGAATGGAGCCGCCGCGGGAAACAATGCCGGCCGTCCGCTTGGCCGTGAGCGGGATATACCGAAGGAGAAGCCCCGCATGAATCGTGAAATAATCGACGCCCTGTTCGGCCTGCTCAATGAGGGTGTCGCGGTAGATTTCCCATGTCAGTTCCTCCGGTTTGCCGCCCGCTTTTTCAAGCGCCTGGTAGATGGGAACGGTCCCCACCGGAACAGGCGAGTTCCGGATCATCCATTCCCGCGTTTCATGGATATGAGCGCCCGTGGAAAGATCCATGACGGTATCCGCGCCCCAAAAGATTGCCCAGATCATTTTTTCCACTTCTTCTTTGACGGACGAGGTGATCGCGCTATTCCCTAAATTGGCATTGATCTTGACCAGGAAATTCCGGCCGATGATCATCGGCTCCAGTTCCGGATGATTGATGTTGGCGGGGATGATGGCTCGGCCCCGGGCCACCTCCTCCCGGACAAATTCCGGCGTCACCGCTTTTCCCATCAGTTGATTTTCGCGGATGGCAACGTATTCCATCTCAGAGGTGACAATCCCTTTACGGGCATAATGCATCTGTGTGACGTTCCGGCCCGGTTTTACCCTCAGGAGATTGCGGTACCCCAGGACTTCGTCTGTGTCCCCCCGGGCTTCAATCCAACTCTTTCGGATCGGCGAAAGCCCTTTACGAAGGTCGATCGCCGCTTTCGGGTCGGTATAGGGCCCGCTGGTGTCATAGACAGGGATTGAAGCCTTTGAAACTTTTTTCCCCCGGCGGGATGCGAGCTGGATTTGGCGCATCGGGACACGAATCTCGGGGTTCGCCTCCCCCCGGACGTACACCTTGCGGGATGCAGGAAAGGGTTTTGTCGAAAAAGATATTTTCTTTTTTCTCATCAATAGAACCTCAGCACACCTTATTTTACAGGGATTCATGACGGGCGTCAATCTTCTGGTATAATGGAAGGGACGTCGATGAAACAATTTCGCTATGCGATTATCGGTGCGGGGGGTTGCGGGCGTTTCCCTTGCTTATTTTCTGGCAAAAAAGGGTGCGAAGGGCATTCTCCTTTTAGAGCAGGAAAAAAAGCCCGGGTTTCATGCCTCCGGGCGGAATGCGGGCATGATCCGTCAGGTAGTTCCCTTAGAGTCAGCCGGGCGGCTCACTCCGAAAGGCGCTGCCTTCTTGCGCACCCTCCCCTCCTCCTGGAAAGTAACTTTTCGTCCCTGCGGTTCATTCCTTTTGGTTAGAAGGAGGGAAAAAGAAGCGCTTCGCCGCGCCGGCGCATTTGCCGAGCGTCAAGGGGTTTTTGTAGAATGGCTCTCGGCTCGGGAGGCCGCAAGAAGGGTTCCTCTTTTGGAAGGGGCCGATTTTGAAGAAGCCCTTTTTTGCCCTTCGGATGGGGTGATTGATATCCATGCGCTACTTTCGGCCTATCTTCACCAGGCAAAACAGAGAGGGCTGGAACTCTGGATGGGCTCAAAAGTGAAAGCCATCCGACCCAACGGGAAAAGCGGCTTCCTCGTCGAGACCTCCCGTAAAAAAGCAAAAACAGAGATTCTCATCAATGCTTCAGGGGCTTGGATTGGCTCCATTGCCAGGATGGCCGGAGCCGGATTCATTCCTTTTCGTTCTTACCGCCGCCACATGCTTCAGTCGCGCCCGCTTCGGTGGGTCGATCCGAGGTGGCCCTTTGTCTGGGATACGACGCACGGAGTTTATTTCCGCCCAGAGGAAGGAGGGCTTGTTTTCAGTCCCTGCGACCAGGATCTTTTTCCGGCCGGGCGGTATCCGGCCGACCGGGCCCTTGCCTTGAAAAGGCTTCGCCGGCGGCTCGCCCACTTCCCGAGGTTCCCGAAGGTTTCCATCAAGCGCACGTGGGCAGGGTTGAGAACCTTTTCTCCGGATGACCATTTCTGCATCGGCTGGGACTCGCTTCAAAAACATTTTTTCTGGATCGGGGGTCTTGACGGGCACGGGATGACAACGGCCGGCGCCGTCGGAGATTTTGCGTCGGATCTTTTACTCGGGAGAAGAGCGGATCCTCTGCTGGTCGAGAATTTTTCGCCGGGCCGCCTTCAATTCACACAAACAGAGAAGAAATTCAAAGAAGATTGAATCACAGCGTTAAAAGACGCTGTAACTCAAGTGCTCATTAAAGGAGATAAGAATGCAGGGACTTTATTTCGCGGCTGGGCTTTTGACCGGAATTTTGAGCGGTTTCTTCGGAATCGGCGGGGGGGTCCTCATCATTCCTATCTTGATCTATTTTTTTCATATGACCCAGCATCAGGCCCAGGGCACAACGTTGGCCCTTTTGACGCCGCCGGTATTTTTTTTGGCGGCGTGGAAATATTACGTCGATGGCCATGTGAAACTCAGCATTCTCCCCTGGATATGCGTGGGATTTTTTCTGGGCGGATGGCTGGGGGCCGCGTTTGCGGGTCAAATTTCCGATATCGCCCTTCGGAAGTATTTCGGCGGTTTCCTTCTTTTTATCGCGCTTCAGATGATCCTGAGTAAGTAGCGGCTTGCGGCACTTGGAGTGGTTTACTTGCTTCAATGAACTTGCCAAAACTCCGTTCTAATGTTATAATGAATATCCAAAATTGCTTTTTAAGGAGGGGGGATGACAGCAATTTGCTTATCTTCCCCTTAGACAAATTGCGCCATTAAGGGGGGAACTTGCGTTCCCCCCTTATGGGGAGCGAAGGCCGAGAGCCGCCTTTCCAGTATGGATATTTTATGGGCGGCGCGGAG
>JBDRBD010000087.1:0-2270 GCA_043823025.1 Candidatus Omnitrophota bacterium
GGTCTCAGCACGGGAGCGACAGCCATTCTCATTATGAACGCGGAGAAAGCGAGGCAGAAAGGGATCCAGGCTTTAGCGACCATCGAGTCCTCGGTGGCCACGGCGATGAACGCCAGATATATTGCCTCCATACCGGCCCCGACCGTCCTCAAGGCCCTTGAAATGGCCGGCCGGGATCTTCCTCAAATGGACCTGATCGAAATCAACGAAGCCTTTGCCGCTATGCCGCTGGTAAGCACCAAGATTCTCTCCGGAGGTGACGAGCATCTCCTGAAGGCGCTTCGAGAAAAGACGAATATCAATGGCGGGGCGATTGCCATCGGTCATCCGGTTGGAGCCAGCGCCTTGCGAATTACCATGACGATGATGTATGAGCTACGTAGGCGGGGAGGGGGATATGGGGTGGCGGCGATCTGCGGAGGGTTGGCTCAGGGCGAAGGTATCGTTCTAAAGGTCTGATGAAAGGTGCAATCATTCCTGTACAGGACCTTACTAATCTTGAAGGAAATTAGGAGACAGGATTCCCAATTTTCCCAACATCAGCATAATGCCTTTAAAATGATCGAGATAGCTACCGGGATCAAAATGGCCAAGGACTTTACCTATCACATGGTGTCGGACGATCTGGCGAAGAAGGGGGACATCTAATTAGAGTCAATTTGACACCGATATCATCATGAAAAAGTGGCCGTAGAGCTAGGTCTTCAATAAAACAGAGGGAGGCGCTGCATGGTTGGAATTTGTTCTTACGGAGGATACATTCCTAGGAATCGGCTGAGGCGAATGACGATTTTCAAGGCCATGGGATGGATGAATAGTGGCAATGCCGGATTAACCAGCGGGGAAAAAAGTGTGGCGAATTTTGATGAAGATAGCCTGACGATGGCCGTATCCGCCGGCATCGATTGTGTAAATGGTTTTGAGCGATCCGATCTGCAAGGAGTTTATTTTGCTTCCACGACCTTACCTTACAGGGAAAGGCAAAACGCCGGCATTATATCCGGCGCATTGGCCATGCCGGACAGCGTTCGAACAGCGGATTTTACCGGTTCGCTGAAAGCAGGAACCACGGCCTTAATCTCCGGTCTGGAAGCGGTCGCTGCCAAGGGGATGGATAACCTTTTGGTGTGCTGCGCGGATTCTCGTTTGGGAAAGGCGGGGAGCCCTCAAGAAATGATTTTCGGAGACGGTGCGGCAGCCTTTCTTTTAAGTGAGCAGGATGTAATTGCCGAATATAAAGGATCGTTCTCCCTGGCCTATGATTTTGTGGACCATTATCGAGGATCGCAAAGCCGTTTCGACAAACAGTGGGAAGAGCGGTGGATTCGCGATATAGGCTTTGATAGGTTTATCCCTGAATCTGTGAATGGTCTTTTAAAGAAGTACCATCTGAAGCTGGGGGATTTTGCCAAGGTCATATACCCGTGTTATTCCCCTGCAGCGCGCAAGGAATTGGAAAGAAAAATGGGACTCAATGATCCCAATAAAGTGCAGGATCCCATGCTGGATAAAATTGGGGAAATGGGTGCCGCCCAACCATTAGGCATGCTGGTCCGGGCTTTGGAAGATGCCAAACCCGGAGATAAGATATTGGTCGTGAGCTTCGGCAGCGGATGCGACGCCCTTTATTTTGAAGTGACGGAAAAGATTCAGGACCTGAAGAAAAGAAAGGGGATTTCCGGATCTTTAGCCAATCGGGTCGAGTTGGAGAGTTATGAAAAGTACTTAGCTTGGCGGAATATCCTGGCGGTGGATACAGGTTTGCGGGCCGAGGAAGATTTTTGGACACGCTGGTCCTTAATATGGAGAGCCAGGAAGGCCATCTTAGGATTTACGGGGAGCAAATGTAAAAAGTGTGGAACCCCTCAATTTCCTCCTCAGCGGATTTGCGTCAACCCCAAATGTGGCGCGGTTGACCAAATGGAAGAATATTGTTTTTCCACGAAGACCGGAAAGGTTTTTAGTTATACCGGCGATAATTTAGCTCCATCGATCGACCCCCCCACGATATACGGTCATATTCTTTTTGAAGGGGGGTGGAAAGTATTTGATGGATTTTACGGATTGCAATTTCGAAACAATTTATGTGGGGATGCCGGTTTATTTTAGCTTCCGGGTCAAATATATTGATGAAAAGCGGGACTTGACTGGGTACTTTTGGAAAGCCGTGCCGAAAAAGGAGGGAGAATAAAATGGGGACTGGGATCAGAGATAAAGTTGCCATTCTGGGTATGGGGTGCACGAAATTCGGGGAGCGATGGGAATCGTCG
>JBDRBD010000088.1:0-2597 GCA_043823025.1 Candidatus Omnitrophota bacterium
CCATCGCTTCGATGGAATTCAGTTCATTGAGGACTTTGCGCATCACCCAAATCCGCTTCAGCTCCTCGTCCTTCACCAGAAGCTCTTCCTTCCGCGTGTTGGAGCGCTTGATGTCGATCGCGGGATAAATCCGACGCTGGAAAAGGTTCCGGTCCAGCTGGAGTTCCATGTTGCCGGTTCCCTTGAACTCTTCAAAAATCACTTCATCCATACGGGAGCCGGTATCGACGAGAGCGGTGGCCAGGATGGTCAGGCTTCCCCCTTCTTCGATATTTCTCGCCGCGCCGAAGAAACGTTTCGGCTTGTGGAGAGCGCTGGAATCCACACCGCCCGAAAGAATCTTGCCGCTGTGCGGAACCGTGGTATTGTACGCCCTGGCAAGGCGCGTGATGCTGTCCAAAAGAATGACCACGTCTTTCTTGTGTTCCACAAGGCGCTTGGCCTTTTCAAGAACCACCTCGGCCACCTGGATATGCCGCTCGGCGGGCTCGTCGAAAGTAGAGCTCACCACTTCTCCTTTCACAGACCGCTGCATATCCGTCACCTCCTCGGGCCGCTCGTCGATCAACAGCACAATGAGGACCATTTCCGGATGGTTGGTCGTAATGGCATTGGCGACCTTTTGGAGGAGGATGGTCTTGCCGCTGTAAGGTGCGGCGACAATTAAACCGCGCTGCCCTTTTCCGATCGGCGTCAAAAGATCCATCACCCGCATGGAAATTTCGTTTTGCGTCGTCTCCAGAACAAGCCGTTCATCAGGATACGTCGGGGTGAGGTTGTCAAAGAGAATTTTCTCTTTGGCTTTTTCCGGATTCTCAAAGTTCACAGCCTCGACCTTGAGCAACGCAAAGTAGCGCTCACCCTCCTTGGGAGGACGGATTTGGCCGCTCACCGTATCGCCGGTCTGAAGGTCAAACTTCCGGATCTGCGAAGGCGAAACGTAAATGTCGTCCGGTCCCGGAAGATAGTTGTACTTGGGGCTCCTCAAAAAACCGAAGCCGTCTTCCAAGATCTCCAAAACGCCTTCGCCGAAAATGAGGCCTTCCTTCTCGGTCTGCGCCTGAAGGATTTTGAAGATCAAGTCCTGTTTTTTCAGCCCCGCCATCCCATTCACCTTCAGATCGCGGGCGATTTTGTTCAGCTCAAAAATCTTGAGTTCCTTGAGCTTTTCAATATCGAGCTTGGTCTCCCCGCTGTCTAGCTGTGTGACGTTTTTTTGTTCATCCATTTCTTTTCCTCTCTTTTCCTCTCTTTTCTACAGACGACCGCCTGCCAGATGCGGTCAACCTGTGATTTCGTGTTTTGTAACCTGCCGCTATTATCGATAATGAAGTCCGAATGTTTCTTCTTATAGGACAGAGGAAGCTGGCATGCTTTTCTTTCGTTCAAGTCAGACAAGCGGCCTCCGCGCTTTACCCACCGCGCCTTTTGCCCGGCGCTTGAACAGCTCACCGTAATCACGCGGTTGAACATCCCTGCCAGACGCGCTTCGTGGAGAAGCGGTACCTCCACAACAATACAGGGCTTGCAGCGCCGACGGGAAATCCCCCGCATTTCCTGCTTCATCCGACGGATCACATAAGGATGAATGAGGCGGTTGAGAATCTTGACCCTGCGAGGGTTTTTGAAGACGATCTGGGCAAGTTTCCTGCGGTTTACGGTACCGTTTTCCCGAAGGATTCCCTTTCCGAAAACGCCGACAAGGGCGCGGTAAGGTGCGCGCCCCGGTTCAATCGCCTCTCGGGCGAGTCTGTCGGCATCGAAGCGGACAGCCCCCTTTTTTCGAAACAACCTGGAAACGGTCGATTTCCCAGAGCCGACGGAACCCGTGATGCCGATAATCATGCCATTCCCATCCAGTTCTTGCCGGATTTCACCGTCACCTGGATCGGAACCAACAGGGTCGCTGCGCACTCCATCTTTGCGACAATGACCGGCCTCAGCTTCTCGAACTCCGCTTCCGGCATATCAAAAACCAGTTCATCGTGCACCTGAATCACCATCTGGGCTTCGGCGTTGCGCTGCCGGAGTTCTTGATGGATGCGAATCATCGCAATCTTGATGAGATCGCTTGCCGTTCCCTGAATGGGTGCATTAATGGCAATCCGCTCGCCAAACTGGCGTTCTGTGACGTTCTTGCTTTTCAATTCCGGAAGATACCGGCGACGATGAAAAAGGGTTGATACATAGCCGTTCTCCCGTGCGGCCGCTATCTGTTCTTCAATGTATGTCTTGACGCCTGGGTACCGCTCAAAATAGGCTTCGATGAAGCGCCGGGCCTCGGCGGGATCGATCCCGAGGTCGCGCGACAGGCCAAAGGGGCTCATCCCATAGAGGATTCCGAAATTCACCGTCTTGGCTGTCTCCCGCATCCGCTCGTTCACTTTCTCCTCGTCGACGCCATAAATCAAGCTGGCGGTCATTCGGTGAATGTCCTGGCCGGCCTGAAACGCCTGCCGCAGGGTCTTATCCTGCGACAGGTGGGCGAGGATGCGCAACTCAATCTGCGAGTAGTCAAAGGAGGCGAGCCGCCAGCCAACCTGACGGGGGATAAATGCCTTCCGGATCTTTCGGCCTTCTTCCGTCCGCACCGGAAT
>JBDRBD010000089.1:0-4402 GCA_043823025.1 Candidatus Omnitrophota bacterium
GAGAAGCTTCACACTGTAGTTTCCCATCGCTCGGGACCCTTCGGCCGAGGGACCCTGAGCGATGCAACGCTTGCAAATCTGCTTCTAAGCCGAAGGGCAACTGAGCCCTTCGACAGGCTCAGGGCTCAGTCCTGAGCGAAGTCGAAGGACTGAGCTACGCCGGCGTCAGTCGCTACCCCTCCGGGGATTTTTAGAATGAGTCTGAGGGTATTATTATATCACTTCACGAAGACCGCTCAAATGTAATTCGCCGGTGCGGCAGACGTCGGCGTATTGCAGGGCGCTCGGGCGAACCGTACGGCGCTGGGTTTTGAAATCCACCGCGACAAGGCCGAAGCGCGGGCGAAATCCTTCCGCCCACTCAAAATTGTCGAGAAGCGACCAATAAAAATACCCGAGCACGTTGGCTCCTTCCTGTATGGCCCGGTGCGCTTCGGCAAGATGCGCACGGATAAAAAACCACCGCTCTTCGTCGTGCTCCGTGCAAATCCCGTTCTCCGTAATCAAGATCGGGAGGCGGAACTTGGCCAGTTCCCGAATGGCACTATAAAGTCCCTCGGGATAAATTTCCCACCCCAGGGCATTCCGGGAACCTGCATCCTGATGGTGCTCACGGCTGCAGACGGTTCCGAAAATTTCAGGGAGAGACAATCCTCCGAAGTGAATGAAATCACGGGTGTAATAATTAAGCCCCACAAAATCGAGTGTTTTTTCAAGGTCCGGAAGGGCTTCAAAAAAGATCCCGGGATACAGAAGCCGCCCGGTGGTCAGCGTCCTTAGGTAAAAACGGTTGAAAAAAGAGTGCCGGACCCATTGGGCGAGCCGGTCCGCCAGAGAACGGACGCTGCAGGGAGCAAAAAAGATGAAATTGGTTGAAAACCCGACGGAGGGCGTCTGCCAATGATGATGCTCGGCCACGGAATGGATTATCCGATAGGCGCGCGCGTGGGCAACCAACTGATGCCGGATGACCCGGATCGCCTTTTCGAAAGACTTCACGCCGGGAGGCCATATTCCCGACACATACCCTTGATACACATACACCAGCGGTTCATTGAACGTGATCCAATACCGAACCGACTCCCCGAAAAAATCGACCACATAACGGACATACCGGCTGAAATGCTCCACCACGCCGTGATGCTCCCATCCCCCCTTCCGGGAAAGCCACGCGGGGTTCGTGAAATGATGCAGGGTCACCACCGGCTCCAAATTCCTTTCCCGAAGGGCCTGGACCACATCCCAGTAATGAAGGAGGGCGGACTGGCTATATTCGTTCTCCCTCGGCTCGATGCGGCTCCACTCCAGGGAAAAACGATGGGCATTCTGGTGGAGACTTTTTGCGGTATCAAAATCCTCGGCGAACCGTTCGTAATGTTGGCAGGCCTGACCCGATTTTTCCGGAACGCGGCCCTTCTTTTCCCACTCCCACCAATCATTCAGCGTATTGGCCCCTTCGACCTGATGGGCAGAGGTAGCGCTCCCCCAAAGAAATTTTTCCGGAAATCGAAGCGATGTCATCCCGCAGGATCCTTTAGAAAGAGGCACGGTGCCGAACCGGAAGGCGAACAAGATGATACGCGCCTACGAGAAGCGAAAAGTAACACAGATCCCCAACGAGAGTGTTTCGGAAAAAAGGAAGCGCCAGAGTGTAGCAGGCCAAAAGCCCCGCACCGTCCTTCGGATACAAAGGGCTCAAAAGCCAGCTCCCGAAATTGGTGATAAGGTAAAACTGAATAGAACTTGCCAGGCAGGCTCCGTACAAGACGCCTGTCCTGCGATGGGCGCGGCACGCCAGTCCCAAAAGACCCGTTATCAAAAAACTTCCGTAAACAAAAAAACTTTCGGGGAGGACCAGGGGAACTTTTAAAAAAACATTCAACAGGAGGTCCGACGAGGCCATGACCAAAAGCGGATAAAGGAGGGCATGCCGGCGGGAAAGATACGCGCCTCCAAATAGGGCCATAGCGGCCACGGGGGTGACGTTAGGCGGATGGGGGATCAGCCGGGCAAGCGCCGCCGAGACAATTAAAAGATAATCCATGGCTCCCTAACGCATTCAAAACGGCTGTTTCATCTAGAAGCGAACCCGCATCCCCACCGCCGCGTTTCTTTCGGGGGCGGGATTAAAAAAGACGGTCCCTGTCGGAAAAACCTCAGAAAATCCAATCACGACCGCCCTGGTACTGTATAGTGTATCAAAAAGATTATTCACGCGGAAGAAAAATTCCACATCCTCCCGCGGCGCGTAAAGAAGATGGGCGCCTGTCACGCAATAATTTTCCAGGGGGGATTTCGCATTGGCATCATCCCCCGTCACGAACTGGTCCCCCACATAAAAAGCATCATAGCCAAGGACCCACTTTCCCTTCCCCCGGTATAGAGACCCCCACGCAACCTGATTGCGGGGCACGAGGGTCAGGGTCTTTCCGCTGTTTCCCCCGGACCGCAGCGTTGCCTCCGTGAACGTATAAGTCAGGTAGTGCTCAAGGCGCCATAACGACCCTTTCAGAGAAAACTCGGCACCCTGCCGCCTCGTCTTTGCAACGTTTGTGAATCTTCCGAACGGCGAGTCCGCCGAAGTGTCCGTGCTGTCGAAGCGGATCTCGTCTCTCAGGTTGATCCGGAAATAGGCGGCGGAACCTCTCAGGCGGTCCCCCAGCGAAAAACGAACGCCTCCCTCAAAACTCTCTCCTTTTTCAGGGCCGAGGTCGGGATTGGATCCCCCCGCGTCCGGGAAGGCAAAAAGGTCCGAAATACTCGGGGATTTGAAAGAGTGGGAAACGCTCCCAAAGAAATTCAGATCCTTGTGGGGCTGAAAAACAATCCCGGCTTTGGGGCTTGCCTCGGAAAAATGATTTTTCCGGTTCGCTGTACTATCCAGTTCATCCACAAAGTTGAAACGGACATCATCCAGGCGGACGCCTCCGTTGAGGCGCCACGCCTCTGCGAGTTCTACCTCATACTGGGCAAAGGCGGCGGCGGTTTTTTTGTCTGTCACGCGGCTCGTCGTCGGCAACACACTCCGGGAAGATCCTGTCTTGTCATACCGCTCGTCATCCTGCATCGACGCATCCCACTCCGAGCCGAGGATCACGCGGTGGCCCCGCGAAAGCCACCTCCAGCGGCCGTCCAGTTCTAGTGCCGTTCCCTTCTGGTAGGTATCGGTGATCAGTTCGTCGGTCCCTAACACCGTCGGGAATGTGCGGCTTGTCGTCACGAAATCAATGCTCTGATCCCGATAAAAAAGATGGGAGCGGAGCGCAAGGCCGTCGGTCATGCGCCATTCGATGTCGGTGGAGGCCACCGACATGAAAATTTCCCGCCCGTCGTTTGGATTGGCCGTCTGACGCCGGTCTCCGGCCATTTCCTCCGCCGTCAGGACGCCTGGATTCTGCAGACTTTCATCGGTATTTTTGACGAGAAATCGCCAGAGAAAGTTCTCACCGGGAGATGCATAGTCCCACTTAGCGTCGATAAAGGTTCCGCGGGACCCGCCGTTGGAGCGATAGCCGTCCGAAAGGTCCCTAACGTGCGAAAGGAACCAGTGAGTCGGGCCGGCCTTCCCGCCGAAAGACTGCACCAAACGATAGGCCTGATCAGAACCATACGTATAGGACCCTTCATAAAAAGCGTCCCGCTCGCTGGGGGGGCGCTTGGTGATCACGTGGACGACGCCTGAAAAAACACCGTCCCCGTAAATCGCGGAGGAAGTTCCACGGACAATCTCAATCCGTTCCACCGTATCCAAAGGAATGAGGGGGAAAAGAACATTGTTGGCATCCGGCTCATTCAGCTTGACGCCGTCCACCAAAACCAAGACGTCCTCTCCCTCGCTAAAACCCCGAAGACCCAACGTCACATCCTGCTGGTTCCCGACCGCATCGTACAGGAAGACCCCTTCGACGAAGCGCAAAAGTTCCGGAAGGGTTTTGGCGTGTGATTGCTGAATTTCTTTTTGGGTGAGAACGGTTACATGGGAGGAGGCATCCGACAACGACGCCATGCCGCCGGGAAGGCGGGAAGGGCTGACCAGGATATTTCCAAGAGAGACGACCGTGCCGTAGGGTGCGGCGAGAATTTCTTCAATCCCGTCTCCCAACACCTGCCTATCCAGCGCTTCGGCAAAAACCGAAGGAACCCAGACAGCCCCCAAAACGGATAGCCCACTGCAAAGAATGAACCATTTTTTCACCAGAACTCCTGTCTGTGGTGACGTGTTATCCCTCGGCCTGCACGGCCTCGGGATTTTTCGGACAACAACTTATGTCACTACGTTCCATAAGTTGTGTCCTCAAAAAAAATCCCCGCCTCCAAAGAGGCAGGGAGATCCCAGTTTCTCCACCCTTACCCTCACCACGGGGCAGTGGCTTTTTTGCACTGGCAGGTCTTCTGGCTTCCC
>JBDRBD010000090.1:0-2017 GCA_043823025.1 Candidatus Omnitrophota bacterium
CGAGCGCGCCGAGCTCGATGGTTACTTTGAATATCTGAAGCATACGAACTTCCGGGCATACGCAGAAGAACAAGGCGTTTCGGTTGAAGAATTGATCGCGCGGGCGATGGCCGCCTACCATGAGGGAAACGGACTGTGCCAAGAGAAGCGGTACGAAGAGGCGATCGAAAAGTACTCTGAGGCTATCGATGAAGTTCCCCGATTCTCCGAGGCGCACGATAATCGTGCGCTGACGCTCATGGATTTGGGGCGATTCCGCGAGGCGGCGGACGGCTTTACTCAGTCGCTCCAGGTCGAGCCGGATAACCCGGTCGCCCTGTGTTCCCTGGGGGAGTGTCATCTCAAACTGGGCAAGGCCGACGAAGCCGTCCGCATTTTGCGCGAGTGTGTGTCGCGTTGGCCGGATAAGCCACGTCACCGGGAATTTCTCGCACGTGCGGAGGCGCTGGGCAATCACCCCGCTGGGGAAAGAAAACCTTGGTGGCGTTTCTGGTAAACGGGCCCAACCCCGCTGAGGCTCTTTTCAGGGCCAAAAAAGACGATATCGGCCTTGAAAACACCTATTTCCGGAACGTTGATAATGAATAATCAAGAACTTACCATGGCCCGACGCGGGGGCACGTGACCACGGGCAGAGCCTCGAGAGCCTTCGGGGGGAGCCGATGAACGTTCATTCTGAATTCGAGGCCGGCTTGGCGCTGCCCGTGGTTGGGTCAATCCCGGCGTTCCGCCGGGCGCGGGCGCCCGGCTGAACGGGGCCGCGTCTGAGCACGCCGCGTTTTCGGCCGCCTGCGGCGGCCGAAGTCTGCGCTGGGTAGGACATGATGAAAAAACACAAGTCCACATCGCGCGTCCCAGTGGTCGCAGCGTTCGTCCTGACAGCGGTTGTCATGGTTTTTGGGAATAGCCACTGCTGTTGGCTGCAATCAACCATCCTAGAGCTGATCCTTCCCATTGCCGTCGTATCATACTCTTGTTGGTGGACAGCACGAGCGACAACCCGCGGCAAGGCGTGGGCTCGCGCGTGGGTCTCGTTCCTGATCGCTGTTGGAATCCAGACCTCGTACCTCATGTGGTTGCACTCCCCTGCATTTCCCGACGTTCTGTTGTCCCGGTATGCCCAAGAACAACAGGCCAGGATGGATGAGATCCGGAAACGACTCACCCAACAACAGGCTGGGGAAACGGCTTCGGATTCCGCGCGCCGTGCGGAACCAGAAGCCTCTCAGCCATGACGTTATGCCGCCTGTCATGTATTTCCTCAAAACGAAGATGAGATGGGCTGCGGGAGGCTGCGGGGTCGGACCAAGCAAAGTTGTTGAAATTCAAATAGATCTGTTTCCAAAATAGGTTTTTTCTGGGCTTAGAGGGCTGTTTTCACCGGCAAAATGAGCGTAGTAAGAAAGGTCCTTTTTCTGACCCCAGAAGAAACGATCCCAGTGGGAATAATTTTGATTTGAGTGGGACGCTATATTTCCATTCTGCTGGACAGGGACTTTTAGAATGGTGTACAAAGAAAGCAAAAAAACTCTAGGGGCAATAAATGGAGCGGAGTTTCTAATGATTAATTCGGTAAGCCCCGCCCGTTCGACCGCCAGGAACTGATCGAGTGGGTTAAGGGCCACGGGAATGGGGAGCCAAGAGAAGCGATCCGAAGGAGAGGAGGTGGACCGATGATGAAGGAGGTTAAGGGAAAAACTGTAGCGTCCCCAAAAAGCCCTGAGGAGGAACTGGAAAGGGAAAGCCTCCGGGAGGAAGAACCGGAAGAGGAAAGAAGACAGCGTGAGGAGGAGGTTGAGGAAAGAGATTGACCTCGTGGAGCATTGAGGGGCGCATTCTCTTGACATCCTCCACATCGCATATTTCTCATCCTTTCCCGAGGGTCGGCCCGCCTTTGCTTTTATGAAGTCTACACCCGGTCAATCCATCCAAGTTCCCCAACCCCTTCTCCCCAATCCAAGGCCGCCCGGTCCTGGTTGCCTTGCGTATGCCTGCCGCTTCCGCTTCCTTCTTATCC
>JBDRBD010000091.1:0-2438 GCA_043823025.1 Candidatus Omnitrophota bacterium
CCAAAACCATTCTGTCTTCAGCGGACAGCTTTCCCAGGGCCCAGTCGAGCAATTCTCTCGCCTCTTTTTGAGTTCCTTTTTGGGCAAGCGATTCTTCGGATTGTTCTGACATTACATTCTCAAGCCATTGCTGATGTTTTACACTCAGATCGCTCAAGGGAATCTCTCGGGATCGGAATGCCTTTCTCCAATAGTCATAACAGGTTTTCACGGCAATGGAAGACAGCCAATGCGAAAAATCGCTTTCCCCCTTAAAGGACGGCAACGAGCAGTAGGCCCGCACAAAAACATCCTGCGCCGTCTCTTCCACATCATGGGGCGGCAAATGCTTTTTCACGATCCTTAAGACAAACTCCCTGTACCTTATTAATAAGGACTCAAACGCATTTACGTTTCCATCGATAACTTGACGGATTATTTCGACATCACTGGGCATGAGAGCTTCACTAGAACCAGTTTCAAAACCTCTTGAGAGCCAATTTTGCGATCTTTTGTCAAAAGCGCTTAGCGAAGTGGAGCGTAAAATTTGGAACTGTTTGAGTCCCGCTTCAGCGGGACGAGTTTTCCAAATTTAGCGCAACAAGCTTAGCGCTTTACAAAAGGCGCAAACGGCGAAAAACGGGGTTTTGAAACCGGTTCCGCGTATTGAGAATGGTTTCCGGAACAGCCTGCTTACAGCTCTCTATATCAGAAACCAGCATCAATATGAATGAATTTTTGCCGGGTTTGATAGGATTCAGGTCTTAATGCCACCTTCAAACCAGTCGTCATTTTCGCTCTCAGTGCAAATATTTCTTCTCTAACGGCAGATTTTTCGTTTCTTCCCCTCCTTTTTGTCGAATCTCGCTTTCACGATTAAAGTCGCCGCCAGCGGAAAAAAGGTTACAAAAAGTTATTTTGCGAACCTACTAGATCTGCGTTTTCAAAGAAATCTCCGGCTAGGGCAACGAAAATATTTCCCAAAAATGAGGGCTTTGGCTTAACTTCCCAAATGAGAAGGGCGGCCCTGTCTATCCCGAGCAATATCGCACAAGGGTATGGGAGAAAAACAACCCCGGAGAAAACAAACACTTGAATCCCCGCCTGCCCGCCGGACCTCTGACGGGGCAGGCTTGAACCCCGGAATCCTGGACCCTTTTCTCCCAATTAATTGGGAGAAGAACTTTAATTTGTAACCTTTTCAGCTTGGGAAGCGACTATATTCAACAAGCTCTTAAGACACAAAACTGTATTGACAGAAAGGGCAACGAATGAAACATCGCAGGAATTTAAGGGAATTATTTTGCCGGATAATTATCCTCACCTTTATTTTTTGGGCTTATCGGGCCTTTGCCGAAGACGATTTGCCTACTAGGGGAACACCGTTATCCCTGGAACAATGCACCCAGATTGCCTTAAAATACCACCCCTCTTTGCATGCCGGCCAAGCAACGGTCGAAGCTCAGAAGGCAAGGGTGGAACAAGCGCTGGCGGCTTACTATCCCCAAATAAATTTCACCACCGGCTACAGCACCGCTACATCGAATTTTTCAGGCACGAGGAATCCGACCTACAATTGGAACTTTACCGATACCTTCTCGATGGGGCCCACGTTCAATCAGATGATTTACGATTTCGGACGCACGCCAAATACGGTCAAGCTCAACCGGGAAAATGCAACCGCCAGCGAACAGGATCTCCAGGCCGCCGCGCAGAATGTAATCCTGAATGTCAAGCAGAAATATTACGGCGTCCTGCAATCGCTTGCGCTCATCAAGGTGGCGCAAGAGACCCTGACACAGAATCAGAAAAGGCTTGAGCAGTCCATGGGGTTTTTCCAGGCCGGAACTCGATCAAAGATCGACGTCACCAAGGCCGAAGTGGACCTGGCCAACGCCCAACTGGCGCTGATTCGCAATAAAAATAATTTTCAGGTCGCTCGGGCGAATCTGAGTAACGCCATGGGACTGAAAGAGGGATTGAATTTTGCTATCGACGAAGCCGTAGATTTTAAACCTAAAATTATATCGCTGGACGAAATCCTGGAGTCGGCGTATGCGCTCCGTCCTGAGATTTTGCAGATCAAGGCCAAACAGCGCAGCCAGGAGGCGGCAGTGGAACTGGCGCACTCCGGTTACTATCCGACTGTCTCCGGAAACGCCGCCAACCTCTGGCGCACCGGTCAGGTTCCCAATGATTTTGCATGGGATTGGAGCGCAGGGGCAACGCTCACGATTCCTGTCTTCACCGGGTTTTCCACCCCCAGCCAGATCGCCGAAGCAAAGGCCCTTGTCCGCAACCTGCAAGCCCAGGAAGACACCCTTCGCCAGGATATCCGCTTGGAAGCCGAACAGGCTTATCTGAGCTCTAAGGAGGCTATCGAACGAATCTCGGTGACGGAAAAGTCCGTGGAGCAGGCCAAAGAAAATTATGAATTGGCCAGCGGGCGTTATCAGGTG
>JBDRBD010000092.1:0-4178 GCA_043823025.1 Candidatus Omnitrophota bacterium
CAGCGCCGTTTTTCTTCCGGAAGGCTCCGACCAGCAATCGATCAAATATATGTATGAATGGACCGGAACGCCGTCCTTCGTCGGGACCTATGTTGTGATTGCGGCGGACCTTTCCCGCTTCAAGACGATGACGTTTTACATCAAGGGGGAAAAAGGCGGGGAGACTTTTGAACTTGGCCTCAATGATGTCATTTCCAACCGTCGGGAGGACGCGGTCTTTATCGGCTCCATCTACCGGTACCTCCCAAAAGGCGTCACAACCGAATGGCAGAAGGTCGCAATCCCCCTTTCCGATTTTTACGGGTCGGATTTGTCGCAGACCTTCAGCATTGCCTTCAACTTCAATGAGGAGGGGCGTGGTATTTTCTGGATTGACGAAATCGCCTTCCATACGGAAGCCCTGGTGGACCGGGAGAAAGAAATCGAGAAAAAAGGATACCTGCTTCTGGATGATTTTGACCACAGCGATCTGAATCTCCTTGGGAGGAAGACGAACACCTATAAGCGGCTTCCGTCCGCCTGTGAATTGACGCGGACTCAAGAAGGGCGCTGGGGGGAGTCGGGGCGCTCTCTGAAACTGGCCTATCAGAAGGAAGGAACGGGATGGTGTGGGTATTATACGCTGTTGAATCAGATTGACGGGGAGTTCTTCGATCTTTCCTGGTATGACCGCGTGAGTTTTATGGTGAAGGGCGAAAGAGGGGGCGAGATTTTTGAAATCGGGATGGCGGATGCGGGGTGGCTCACGATCGGCGACTCGGTGAAGGCAGGGTCCATTGAAAAATACCTGCCAGGCGGTGTTACGACCGAGTGGCAGGAAGTGGTTATCCCTCTTGCGGACTTCGGCGCTTTGGATTTGTTGCAGATGGGCTCTTTCGTCATTAATTTTCATAAGAAGCAGGAAGGTGTGGTTTACCTTGACGATTTAAAGTTCTATTTGAGGGAGTAGATGGATGGAGTGAGTTGTGGGAAGTGGGATGTGAGTTTAGTTGTGAGGGTGGGGATGAGGAGGCGTCTTGGATGAATAGGATATTTTTGAGGGTCTTTTGTCTTTTGTCCCGCCTGCGCTTCGCTTCGGCGAGGCTCGCCGTAGTGTTAACGGAGGCGGCTTTTGTCTTTTGTCTTGGAACCTTCGCATTCGCAGAACCATTCGCGGTCAGCCATTTTGACAAGCGGACCAATGAACTCGGCGGCCGGTCGAGCATCTACCAACAAGCCCCTTCCAAGGCGCTGGCGACGCTCAGTTCAGAAGTCAGTCAAGATGCCGGCGGAAAATCGCTGAAACTTGTCTACGACAAGAAGGGGAACGGAGGCCCTTACGGGAAAGGGGGATGGTGCGGTTTTTATACCCGTCTTGAATCAGAAGGAAAATATTTCAACGGAAGTTCCTACAAGACCCTTTCCTTCTGGGTGAAGGGAGAAACCGGGGGAGAAAACTTCCGAATCGGCCTTTCGGACAAACACTGGGATGAAGTCGGGGATTCGGTCAAATCAGAACCGATCGAGACGTATCTTCCGGCAGGGAAAGTCACCGCGGAATGGCAGCGCGCCTCGATTCCCCTGGACGTTTTTTTCCTCGATTATGCAGAACTTGCCGCCATCGCAATCTGTTTTGAGGGGGATGTGTTCCCGAGCGGAGAGGGAGCCGGAGCGGTTTATATTGACGAAATGGTGCTGGAATAGCCGTCAAGACTTAAAGCAACCTATTATAAATAAAGGAGTTAAGGCAATTCGTTTTTTCACGCTTTTTCTTGACAAAACGCCTCTCTTTCCTTATAATAAACATTTGTTTACCCCGTTTAGAGAACGAAGTTCTCTAACGGGGTTTACCGCAGGTTGAAACTACCCCGGATCCCTCGCACAATAAAATAAATAAAAAACATGGGTGCTCGGGATTTTCCGCCGAAGGCGGACCCGCCAACGTGGTGTGGCGGGCATTCATATAGTGATTTCTGTCGGCCTTCGGTCTCCATAACTCATTTGCCCATTAAAGGAGGATTCAATGGAAGTCATCATCAAAGAAACATATGAAGACATGAGCCAACTGGCGGCAAAGATGATTGCGGAGTTGGTCCGAAAAAAGCCCAATTGCATTTTGGGATTGGCCACAGGAAGCACACCGGTCGGGACCTACAAAGAACTCATCCGTCTCCATAAGGAAGAGGGCCTTGATTTTTCCAAGGTGACGACCTTCAACCTGGATGAGTATGTAGGACTTCCGCCGACCCACGACCAGAGCTACCGCTATTTCATGAATGACAATCTCTTCAAGGACATCAACATCAAAAAGCAAAACACCAATGTCCCGGACGGCATGGCGGACGACATTGTTGCCGCCTGCGAGGTGTATGAGAAGAAAATCAAGCGGGCGGGGGGCATTGACCTCCAGCTTCTCGGGATCGGAGGAAACGGCCATATTGCATTCAACGAACCGGGCTCCAGTCTTGGCTCGCGCACGCGCGTCAAGACGCTCGATGAACGGACCCGCCAGGACAATGCGCGCTTTTTCAAGTCCCTCAACGAAGTTCCCCAAATATGCAGTGACCATGGGAATCGGAACCATTATGGATGCGCGGGAACTGATCCTTCTCGCCAATAAGGAAAGTAAGGCGGATGCGATTGCAAAAGCCGTGGAAGGGCCTGTGACTGCCATGGTTCCTGCGAGCGTCGTGCAGCTCCATCCTCACGCAATCATCATCACGGACAAGGCGGCAGCGACTAAGCTCACCCGTGAGTATGCGTCAGAGCCGAGCGTTTTCAAGGTGAAATCCAAGAAATCCTCCTCCTGCTGTTGCTCGTCCGAAGCGCCGCAGAAAAAGGCACAGCAAAAAGTAGGGAGTTCAAGATGAGAGAAATACGCTTATTTGAAGACGCTTCCTATCGCACTCTCCTGCCGCTCGTTTACACGCGTCCTGTTTCAGCGCTTCGCTGCGGAATTTTGCTTTTGCAGGAAAAGGTCGCGCGCCGCTATCCCAAAGCCGAAATCGGCCTCTTTTGCAGGGACTACATCGCCGATTATCTCAAGGGGCGCGATTCCTTCGGGGTCAACCGGAGTGTTGCGGGGAAGGACGGGGTTCTCTTCATCAACGGCCGGCTCATTCTGCAGGAACTGATTCCCCTGGAAGGGAATGAAGAAATCGGCGTCCAGGAGGAGACCATTGTCTACGCCAGACTTTCCCAAGAGAATGCCAAAAAACTCGCTCCGGAAACTTTCCTTGAAGGAAAACTTCTGGAGACCCTGAAAGAACTGAAGGTCCGGAAGGTGAAGGCGAAGCTGGTTTGCTACCAGTGGGATCTGGTTCAGGCCAACGGCGAGGAAATCATCCGCGACTTCGAGCTTCTCGTCGGGAAAAAGGGTGCCGTTCACGGAAAAGTCTATGAGGGAGTGCACCTTTTGAATCCTTCCCAGATCTACATCGGAAAGGATTCCAAGGTCAAGCCGTGCGTTGTTCTCGACGCAGAAAGCGGTCCCATCTACATCGGGGAAAACGTCAAAATTTTCCCGAACTCGGTGGTGGAAGGCCCCGCCTATATCGGCGACGGCACCAGTCTTAAAATCAACGCCAAAATTTACGAGAATACCTCGATCGGCCCTGTCTGCAAGGTCGGCGGTGAGGTGGAAGGGTCCATCCTCCACGGCTACTCCAACAAACAGCATGACGGATTTCTCGGGCACGCCTATATTGGAGAATGGTGCAACCTCGGCGCCGGGACCTCCAACAGCGACCTTAAAAATAACTACGGCAACGTCAAGGTTTATGTCGACGGAAAGATGGTCGATTCCGGCTCGATGGGTGTGGGGCTGACGATGGGGGATCATTCGAAGGCGGGTGTGAATACGATGTTCAACACGGGAACCGTTGTGGGTGTTTCTTCCAATGTCTTCGGCGCCGGCTTCCCGCCGAAATTCATTCCTTCCTTCTCGTGGGGCGGCCCCGCAGGGCTTACGACTTACAAGCTCGACAAGGCCTTGGAGGTGGCTGAGCGGGTCATGGCCCGCAGGAAGATAAAACTCGGAACACAGGAGGAGAAGCTTTACCAAACGATATTCCAGTTTACCGAGGAAGAACGGAAAGCGACTGCCACCATCGGCGACTGACCGCTTTCGAAACGATTTCACGGGGTGGCGCACTTGGTGCGCCACCCCATTTTTGTAACATTAAATATTTCAATAAGAA
>JBDRBD010000093.1:0-7098 GCA_043823025.1 Candidatus Omnitrophota bacterium
TTCCCGCAGTAAGTCCTGAGGGTGTCAAGCTCCTATTCCACCAATTCAACATCACAGATCGCGGACGCCAGTGGGTAACGAGCGCTGATCCCATGCCCGAGGACACTACGGGCTATCTAGCTGTTCTTGATACCCTCGTGCCAAATGTCGATCCGGTCATTAAACAGTATGTTGAAGAATCCTTGCACACATACAACGATGGACGATTTTTCGCTTCCGCCGTCATGATTGGGGCCGCTAGCGAAAAAGCTGTGTATCTGCTGATGGAGTCATTAAAGCGAGCCGTATCCGATCCCACTGAGCAGCGTGGCATCGATAACGACATCAGTCAGCGAGGCCTGACCACTATGTTTAGGCGTCTATCTCAAAACATTGAACGGGCTCGGAAACACGGTGGTATGGACCCCACCACACACGAGATGGCATACAATCATCTGGTCTCGTTGCAGGACGCTATCCGGGTTCAACGGAACGACGCCGTTCATCCTCAGACAGCACAGGTTGAGCCGGTGCGCGTTCGACTATCGCTGGCTGCATTTCCGTACGCTTGCAGAAAGGTATATGATCTTATCACCTGGTTCAATACCCACACGTTCTAATAGGTATAAACCTTGTGCCCATTCTGTGTCTATCCCACATCGAAATAAACCGAACTTGGCAGACTCAGACGGACTCCGCAGACTTGCCTAACTCAGTACCTTCCGAGGCGTTAAATCCTAATTGACGTATCTACAAGGAGTTGCTAAAATACCCTCTTATGGAACCGTTCGATGCCATTGTCATCGGGGCGGGGCCGGCCGGCATGATGGCCGCGATCCGCGCCGCGGAGAGAAACAGAAAAATCCTCCTTGTTGAGCGAAACAGCGCCCCCGGCCTGAAACTCCTCCTCTCGGGAAAGAGCCGATGCAACCTGACGAATTCCTGCGAGATCGAAGAGTTTCTCGGGAAATTCTCCCAATCGCGCGATTTCCTGAGAAACGCCTTCGCAAAGTTCTTTAACACGGATCTCATGTCATTTTTTGAAGAGGCCCGCCTGAAACTCAAGACGGAGCGGGGCGGCCGCGTATTTCCGGAGAGCGGCAAATCGGGAGACGTCCTGGGCGTCTTGACATCCAAGTTAAAAAACAAAAATATCAAGGTCCTCTTCGGCGAACGCGTGCGCGAACTCCTTGTGAAGGATAAAAAAATAGAAGGCATTCTGACGGTTTCCGGCAGGCGTTTTTTGGGGGCGCACGTCGCGATCGCCACGGGCGGCCTTTCCTACCCGGGGACAGGTTCGACAGGCGACGGATACACGATCGCTGAAGCACTCGGCCATGAGATCATGCCCTTGAAATCGGCCCTTTGTCCCCTCCTGATCAAAGAAAGATTCATCAAAGACTGGCAGGGTATCTCGCTCCGGAACGTGCGGTTAACCCTTTTTGCCGGCGGTAAAAAAACAGACGAAAAGTTCGGAGAAATGCTCTTTACCCACTTTGGCGTATCAGGCCCGATCATCCTGGATATGAGCGCTTCTGTTGATGACGCGTTGGCCCTCAAGAAGGAGGCGGTGATCTCCATTAATCTGAAGCCCGCCCTGGATCACAAAAAACTGAACGCCAGGCTGCTGCGCGAATTTCAGGCAACCCCCGCAAAGAGTTTAAAGAATGTGTTTAGACAACTCCTGCCACGGGGGATGATCAGGCGGTTTCTTGAACGGTGCGGCATCAACGGGGATAAGAAGGCGGGTCAGACCACCGCTGAGGAAAGAAAAAAGCTCGTCGAGGGCTTATTGGACTTCAGATTGACTGTTAGGGGCGTCCAACCGGTCCAATACGGTATTGTGACCCGAGGCGGCGTGAATACAAAGGAAATCAACCCGAAGACCATGGAATCAAGGCTTGTCCCGGGGCTCTTTTTCGCGGGCGAAGTGATTGATATAGACGCCAAGAGTGGCGGATACAACATGCAGGCGGCATTTTCTATGGGCTGGGTTTGCGGAGACAACCTATGAAAATCATACTGGCGTCGGCGTCAAAGAGGCGCTCAAAGATACTCAAAGAATGCAGGATTCCGCACACCGTCGTTGTCAGCAGCGCCCCTGAGAAAATGGACCCCAAAAGGGGCGTGGCCTTCAACGTCCTGCACAATGCCCGGGCCAAGGCCAGAAAGATTGCAAAGAGATACAGAGAAGGTTTTGTCATCGGCGCGGATACCGTTGTTTTATTGGGAAAGCGCTTGATCGGAAAGCCAAAGACGCGGAAACAGGCAAGGTCCCTGCTCAAGGCATTTTCAGGGAAGACGCTCCTTGTCTATACCGGCCTTTGCGTCATCAACGCTCAAAGTGGAAAGTCGGCAGAGGGGATCGACGTATCCAAGGTTCATGTCAGGAAGCTCCCACGGGAAAACATCAATGCATTTGTAAAAGTGGCCGGCCCCCACGACAAGGCAGGCGGTTTCTCCATCGAAGGCCCCGGCGCATTTCTATTCGATCATATCGAAGGCTCATTCTATAATGTACTGGGGCTTCCGATGATGAAGCTCGATGAACTGTTTAGAAAATTAGGCGTGGATTTTCTGGGTCAGTGCAGGCCTCTGCCGCCCCTCTATTCCACCGCCAACACCCCGTCAACAAAATACCCCAGACTTGTCTAACTTCTCATCTCGCAAGACGTTAAATCTTAATTGACATATTCCCAGAGAGTAATAAAATGGTATTTGAAAGGTTGGAGGATAGAATGGCAGAAGGAACACAGCCCGGGAAATGGCACTATAGTTTTTGGGGAGTATTGGTTCTTTTGGGCCTCCTGGGTCCTCTGGGCCTCTATTTCTTATGGAGGAGCCCTTCCTTCGGCAAGGTCTCGAAATGGCTCTGGACGATTGCCATTTTGGTCCTTACCTTGCTTTTGATCGCCACGGCAGAACTTCTTCCCTTGGTGCTCTCCCAGAACCTTATCGGCTTTTGAAGCACGTCTTAGCCGCATCCCTCAAACAGTGAATGTGTTACTGCAACGCGGGGAAGTTTGAATGGCCTTAAGAGAAGAATTTGAAAAAATCGGAAGCAGCTTTTTCAAGCTGAGAAGCTACCTCCCCTTACTGATGGCAGCGCTATTTCTTATAGCACTGAGAAACTTCGCCTATCCCGCCCATCGGCATGACCTGGACCGCATGTGGGAAATTGGCTGCTTGGTGATATCACTTTTCGGTTTTGGCATCCGCTTGGTGACCGTGGGCTATGCGCCCAAAGGCACATCGGGCCGAGGAACGCATCGGCCAACGGCAGAGGTTTTGAATACAACGGGGATGTATTCCCTCATCAGACACCCTCTCTACCTGGGAAATTTTTTTATTTGGTTCGGCATCGTTTTGTCCGTTCGGTCATTTTGGTTTTCCCTGGCGGCCGTCCTTGCCTACTGGCTCTATTATGAGAAGATCATGTTTATGGAGGAAGAATTCTTGCGCAGGAAATTTGGAGAACTTTTTGAAAAATGGTCCGGAGAGACCCCCGCCATCCTCCCAAATTTTAAACGCTGGCGGTCTCCGCAGCTCCATTTCTCATTTAAAAAGGCTGTCGGGAAAGAATGCTCGGCCCCGCTCGGAATTATCAGCGCAATGGCCGTGTTAGACATTATTGGAGACAGGGTGGCAGAAGGTAGGTTTGAAATAGATTTGATGTGGTTCACCCTGTTTGTCGCCAGTCTGCTTACCTATCTCACGATTTTGACACTGAGAAAGAAGACGAAACTATTAGATGCTGGAGAAAGATAGGAACCCCGCGCGGCTCATTCTTCTCGAGGGACTGAGATTCGAATTATAGAAAATGGCGCCCCACCCAAAGGATACTCATTACGCAATAGATTTTAAGCTTATCTTTCGTGCGCTCCGGCATAGAAATTATCGTCTTTTTTTCGGCGGACAAAGCATCTCTCTGATCGGCACCTGGATGCAGCAGGTCGCGATGAGCTGGCTGGTGTACCGCCTCACGAATTCCGCATTATTACTGGGTATTGTTGGATTTGTCGGCCAGCTCCCGACCTTTCTCTTGGCGCCTTTGGCCGGAGTGATCGCGGATAGGCACAATCGGCATCGCATTTTGGTTGTGACGCAAACGCTGGCAATGCTGCAGGCGTCGGTCTTATCAGTCCTTGTCCTGACAAACACGATAGCGGTATGGCACATCCTCTGTTTAAGCATATTTCTTGGCCTCATCAACTCCCTCGATCTCCCCGTCCGGCAGGCATTTACCGTGGAAATGATTGAAAAAAGGGAAGACTTGGGCAATGCCATCGCTTTAAATTCTTCGATGGTGAATGCGGCACGGCTGATCGGCCCTTCTCTCGCCGGCATCCTTATTGCCGCGTTAGGAGAAGGTATCTGTTTTTTGCTGAACGCCCTCAGCTATATTGCCGTGATTGCATCGTTGGTAGCGATGAAAATCACGTCGAGACCGACACTCTCCTCCGAGAAACACGTACTGCATGATTTAAAAGAAGGCTTTGTCTATGCCTTTGGCGTTGCGCCGATTAAGGCCATTCTTTTCCTTCTCGGCTTAGTGAGCCTGATAGGGGTGCCTTATCAGGTCTTAATGCCTATTTTTGCAAAAGATATTTTCCATGGGGGCCCTAAAACGCTGGGTTTCCTCATGGCGATGTCCGGCGCGGGCGCTTTGATGGGGGCTATCTATCTTGCGGGGAGAAAGAGCGTTATCGGTTTGGGTAAAGTCATTGCAGCGGCTTCAAGTCTTTTTGGTTTAGGGATTGCTGTCTTTGCATTATCGAGGGTCCTTTGGTTTTCAATGGTCATGATAGGGGCGGCGGGATTTGCCATGATGGTTCAGCTGGCAGCGAGCAACACCGTCTTGCAGACGATCGTGGAGGAAGATAAGCGGGGCCGAATCATGAGTTTTTATACAATGGCTTTTATGGGAATGGCGCCTTTCGGCAGCTTATTGGCGGGAAGTCTGGCCAGTAAGATGGGGGCTCCCAATACGTTATTATTCGGAGGGACATGCTGTGTGATAGGCGGATTGCTATTTGTGAGGCAGCTCCCATCACTGAGAGAGGAAATGCGCCCTATCTACATCAAAAAGGGCATCCTCCCGGAAGTGGCGAGTGGAATTCAAGCCGCTTCAGGATTAAAAGGCGCCTCGGAACTTTAAATACTGACGAAACACTCCAACCAGAGGAGGTCGTGGTAGAATAGGGGTAAGGAGGAGTGACGTGAAAATGGGTCGTGCCTTTACCCCGTCAGAGACCCAGTCCCTAACGGGGTTTACCCTCATTGAACTGGTGATCGTCATCACCATCCTCGCCATCCTTGCCGCCGTCGCCATTCCTGTTTTCTCAAACCTCCAGAAACAGGCAAGGGACTCAGCCGCCAAAGGGGCCGTCATGGCCATGCGCGAGGCAATCTCCCACTACCGCATGAATGAAATCACCAGCGGAAGAGCTACCGGAAAGGGGACAACACCAGGGTGGCCTAATGATCCAGCCTATGTGGGTGATCGACTTTGCGGCTACATGTTGGTCCCCTTTTCTCATATCATGCAGAATTGGGATGCGCCGGTAAATCCTTGGGGGACCGTTGCAGCCCATGTTTCCGCTGGTAATGAAGATTGCGCCTCTCTTTGCGCCGGTTGCCCTAAGGGCACGGTTCAGACAGCGTCTGACGGGGGGTGGTTGTACAATACAACTACAGGTGAAATCTGGGCCAACAGCGCGGAAAACGACGGAACCCCTTCCGTGGACGGCGAAAACTGCGCCGCCGATCCTTCAACTGGCTATTTTCCAACTACGGAAAACTGTTTTTGATGATGTTCTTGAACTCGAAGGTGAAGAATCGCTGATGCGTGGGGGTCTTTCAAAGCGCAGAGCCGTCTCTTTCTAATGCTCAGAGGTCGTCTCGGGAATGATAAGATCATTGCGCTGTTTCTTTTTTGTCTGGTTTCGGTGAGCTATTTTAATTCTTTAGGAGGCGACTTTGTTTTTGATGATTTTCTTCATATCGTACGAAATACATTTATCACGGGGATGGGAAACCCAGGAACCCTTTTCTCCAAGGGGAATGCCTCGGCTTTTTCCCAAAGATTTGAAGTCCAATATTTCCGTCCTTTACAGATTTTGTCTTATCAAATCGACTACCGCCTCTGGCATTTGAATCCTTCCGGCTTTCGTCTCACGAATATCCTCTTACATTGGTTTGTCGCCCTCTCTGCCTATCAGTTTATTTCTCTGGTGTCAGGACAAAAAATGCTTGCTCTTTTTTCAAGCATGGTCTTTTGCGTCCATCCCGTCAATACATCCGTCGTCGCCTACATTTCCGGCAGGGCCGATGCGCTCGCCGCTCTTTTTATCCTGCTCAGTTTCATTTGTTGGATAAAAGCCAGCAACTTTGATGGCCGGTGGATTTTATCCATTGTCTTTTTTGTCTTTTCCTTATTTTCAAAAGAGGTGGCTGTGGCATTGCCGGTTTTCTTATTGGGATACGAACTCCTCTTCCGGAAGGGAAGCAAGTCCTTGAAAAGGTCTTTCCTTAAATTGGCACCTTTTCTGGCGATGCTTTTCATTTACCTTTTGGTCCGGACGTGGAATGTAGGACCCGGCAGGCTGCAGCCCTTCAACGTTTCTTTCCCCGCCTTTTTGCTGACGGTCTCAAAAATATTGTTTCTCTATGCCGCGATGCTCTTATTCCCGCATCCCTTATATCTGGGGCATGACACAGCTCTTGCCACCTCTTTGCACCCGGGCGCGCTGCTCTTTTTTGCGGGTTTATTTTTTGCCGCTGTCCTGTCCATCTGGTTTTATAAACGGTCCAAAGACGCGCTCTTTTTTTCAATCTGGTTTTTCCTTTTTTTATTCGCACAATTTGGCTTCATGCATGCGGATCATGTAGGCCGGGTCCTCACGGCTGAACACTGGGCCTATCTTCCCTCCATCGGGTTTTACTTCGTCATGGGTTCGCTGATTCGGCAGTTCGTTCATAAAATTTTTGGAAATCGGGCGTTGGGCTCGGGGGCTCAAATCGCAGGAGGGGGCGTTGTGGGTTTACTTACCCTTTTGTGCATTGTCGGGACGGTGCGAGCCAATCGGTACTGGATGTCCGAACTCCTGTTGTACGATC
>JBDRBD010000094.1:0-8636 GCA_043823025.1 Candidatus Omnitrophota bacterium
CGAATAAAGCGTCGTGGTCTTTCCGCTCCCCGTCGGTCCGCAGACCAAAATCATGCCATAGGGACGCAGGGCTGCCGTCTTCACATCCGTAAGGGATTTCTCTTCAAATCCCAAAAGGTCCAGGTTGAGAGGCGCCTGGGACTTGTCCAGGACGCGAAGCGATACCTTTTCCCCGAATGAGGAGGGAACGGTGGAAACGCGAAAATCGATTTCACGCGATTGATATTTCATCTTGAAGCGCCCGTCCTGCGGGAGCCGCCTCTCCGCAATGTCCAGATTGGCCATGACTTTGATGCGCGACACAATGGCCGCTTGCATGGCGTACGGCGGAACGGTCCCCAGTTTCAGGACGCCGTCGACCCGATACCGAATCCGGATGGAATCCTGCATGGGCTCGATAAGGGCATCGCTCGCCCGCATCCGGCAGGCCTCTTCAAGGAGGAGATTGGTGACCTGAATGACCGGCGCCCCCTGAGAAAGCCGTATCAGTTCATCGATGCCAACGGTTTCTTCCCGCTGCGTTTCGACAATTTCAACTCTTTTTCGTGTGGCATCGCGGAACTGCCGAACCATATCCTCGATCGCCTTTTGCGTGGACTCCCCATAGAGCTTCCGGAGCGTTTCGCCGATTTCCCGTTCTGTTGCAATCGTCGGACGAATTTCCAATCCCGTCAGTTTCTTGATCTCCTCTACGGCAAAGACGCTCAGAGCGTCCGCCATCGCAATCGTCACCATGTTCCCGATCTTGGAGATGGGGACAATTTCATAATGAAGCGCCACTTCTCTCGGGATTATTTTGGACATGGTTGGGTCGATTTCCAGGCGGGTCAGGTCTACAGGGGGGATGCCGAGATTTTCGCCGAGAAGCGCCAAAAGCTCCTTTTCTCCGATAATCCCCATCTCCACTAAAATCCGGCTCAGACGCCCGCCCTTTTCCTTCAATTGCTGCAGGGCCTGATCCAGCGTTTCAGGCGTCAGGATTTTTTTTTCGAGGAGAAAGTCGGCTAATTTATTTTTTGGGGGAGGAGATATCATCATGTATCAGGTCAGCGTTAAGGTTCGCTTTCTTCATAACTGCGGTCAATCGCCTGAGTAATATCGGACATCGTCGATACGAAAACCTGAACCTTGCATTTGGTGATCAGTTCGATATCTTCTTGCGCCTGTACATTCAGAGGATTGGACATGGCGATCGTGAGGGCGTTTCCGATTCGGTCTACCGGGATAAGGCAGTATTGGCGGGCCACGTTTTCCGGAACAAGCTTGATGACCTCTTTGCCGATCTCATAGTTTTTGAGAGGAAGATATGGAAATCCATACTGTGCTGTCAGCGCTTGGGCAATTTCTTCCTCCGTCGTGAAGGCGAGGGCCACCAGGATCTGCCCGATCAGGCCGCCCTTTTCTTTTTGATAGACGAGGGCCTTTTCAAGCTGGTCCTTGCTGATGATTCCCCGCTCAATCAGAAGCTCTCCGAGCTGCTTTGTGATTAACCGTTTCCCCGATCCCAACATCCTACGCCCCCTGAAAACTCACGCACGATATCGGCAAGACCCCCAACTAATGGTGCTTCGCACCCGATTTTTGGGTCTGGCCCATGCCAGAATGCTGAATTAACTGCTCCAACTCCTCCGGTTCGGTGGTGCGCGAAATGGCTTCTTCGTGTGTAATCATCTTGCTGCTGTAAAGTTCGAGGAGGGCCTGGTTCATCGTCCGCATCCCTTCGCGGCTTCCCGTCTGAATGACAGAATAAATCTGATGCGCCTTGGATTCCCGAACGAGGCTCCGGACTGCATGATTCGCCACCATGACTTCCGTCGCAAGGATCCGGCCTTTCCCCTGCGCCATTGGAATCAGCTGCTGCGACAAAACGGCCATCAGGACAAATGAAAGCTGAATCCGAACCTGTTGTTGCTGCGACGGCGGAAAGACGTCGATGATGCGGTTGATGGTGGAAACAGCATCGGCCGTGTGAAGCGTCGCAAAAACCAGATGTCCTGTCTCCGCGATGTTGAGCGCCGAACGGATTGTTTCGAGGTCTCGCATTTCTCCGATGAGAATGACATCCGGGTCCTGGCGCAAAATGCGCCGCAGGGATTGCGCAAAGGAAATCGTATCCTCTCCGATTTCCCGCTGCTGAATCAAGGCTTTGTTATTTTCAAAAACATACTCAATCGGGTCTTCAACGGTAATGATGTGGCACTTCCGCTGGCTGTTGATGTAGTTGACCATGGCGGCTAAAGAGGTCGACTTCCCGCTTCCTGTCGATCCTGTCACCAACACCAGCCCCTTCGGCTTGTTGCAGAGGGCCGTTACCAAATCAACGGGAAGCCCGCACTCCTCGAATGTCCTGATTTTGTGAGGGAGAGTCCGAATCGCAATGGCTACCGTCCCTCGTTGGAGAAAAACGTTGACGCGGAATCGGCTTAACCCTTCCAGCCCAAACGCCATATCCAGTTCTTTTTCTCTTTCAAACCGCTCGATATGATAGGGGGTCAAAAGACTGTAAACCAACTCCTTCACCTTGTCGGCAGGTAGCGGCGTATCGCCCAAAGGCAATAGCTGTTCATCGATTCGGATGCGCGGAGGAGAGTTTGCCGCTAAATGAATATCAGAGGCATTTTGCCTGACCATCGTTTGCAGATAGTCAACCATCTGTGTTTCAACTCTTCTTTCCAATGTTTCTTCCTCCTTCAATGAGCACTGAATTTACAGCGCCTCATGGCGCTGTAAATTCATCTCCTTTGAGTCGCTTCTCTGTTTGTGCGAATTGAACCCTTGACATTTTTCATGATTTTATCTTGAGGAAAAATGTCAAGGGTAAATTCGGCCGGACAACTTACGTCACTTCGTTCCGTAAGTTGTGGCCTCATTTACGCAACCACCCGGTTTTTCCCGAGGGATTTTGCATTGGTTAAAGCGTCTTTCGCTTTCTGAATCAGCTCCTCCGCAGTGGTGCCGTCGATCGGGTTTTCGGAAACTCCCGCGCTGACTGTCACCATCTTTCCGTGAAACCCTCTGCCTTTCCCAAAAACCTCTTCGAATCTCCGGCGAAATGCCTCTGCCAACTGCGTCGCTTCTCTCTTATTCCGCTCCGGAATGACCATGGCAAAAAGATCATGTTCAAGCCGCGCCGCCCGGTCTGCTTCGGTGACAAACCCTTCTATCTCTTTGGCAATTCTTTTCAGGAGCTCCCCTTGATGCAACTCATCGACCTCCTTAAAGCCATCCACGTCGAAGAGGATGAACGCACAAGGCCGCTGATAATGAGCGGCCCTCTTGATTTCTTCATCGAGGCGCTGCCGCACATATTTTTCATTGTAGAGCTGCGTCAGCTCATCTTTCATTTCGAGCTCTTTGGCGCGCTTCATCAGGAGATCATTTTCGACCGCAAGAGAAAGCTGTTTTACAAAAACTTTGATGGTCTCGAGGTCGTCCGGTTTGTATTTGAACTGGTCCAGCGAATTCCCGGCGCCCAAAAGCCCGACAACGGATCCGCGGATGGTGACAGGATAGACGGCAAGATTGTTTACGTGAAGGGCATACTTCAGCTCTTTGACGCCGAATCCCCCGGCGTTGTAGGCATCCGCCACCAGCTCACCGCCTTGGCTCGCCACTTTTCCCAACACACCCGTCCCAAAGGGAATCCTGACCGGAAGCGCATCGGGATCCAGATTGTTGACATGATGCCGCATCAAGACGCCCGGCGATTCCAACAGGTACACAAAGGAAGAAGCCGCGACATCGAGTTGTCCTATTTTTTCCGAAATCGTTTTGACAATCTCCTCCAAGGCGGCCCCTGCGGAAACAAGATTTCCAATTTCAAGGAGATTGGATAAGGTGAGCACCTTCTGATGAATCTCGATATTAATTTCCTTTGTTTTCTCCCCATAAGCATGAAGTTCGTTGATGGTTTCCCGGATACGGGACGCCATCCGGTTGAGCGCACTGCTCAAATCGCCAATTTCATCCTCGCGGGAGGTATCAAAGGTAGCATCGAATTTCCCTTCGGCCACCTCCCTGGCTTTGAGGGACATATTCACAACCGGATCGACCATCTGCCGCACAAGCGTGAAGCCGAGAAGGGCGATGGCCAAGGTAATTGCGACGATGGTCAAAATGGCGTTTGCGTTGATCGTGAAAGGATAACGCGTCTCAGGATAAATATAAGCGAGGACAAAAAATACGCAAACAAAGAGCGGGATCAATGACATGAGAAAAAAAGCAATTCCCAGTTTGTACCGCATCCCCTGCGGTCTTACCGAAAGGTTCGTTTTCTTGAACATGGATTCTCCTACACCCTTTGCTTGGCAACTCAGGGGCCCCTCACTCAGGGGCCCCTGAGCCGGTTCATCTTACTTTTTGAGAACCGAAAGTGCGATCACGGCCAAAAGACAGGTTTGCGCAAGGTCCAGAAACGCATGCGCCTCAATGCCAATGACCGGTTGCAGGCTCAGACGAGAAATAATACCAATCACAACGCATAACGCCGCAGCCACTAAAAGTGCATTTGCTAACCCCTTCATTGGATCACCCCCTTCCTTTTCCTAGATTACTCCGTTGTTTCAAAAAGCTTCACTTTTTCATAATCAACTGGTTCTTTGATGTAAATGACCTGCTTCCGATAAAGGTCGCACCTCCTCGGTTCCTGCAGGAACTCTCCGTTTGCGCTGAAAAGAATTTCCACCTGGGGATGGAGCGGAAAATTTTTGTTCTGCTCCACAACCCGTCCCACTTCTTTCGTGCTCAGCCTGACCCAGGAGCCGATCGGATAGATGCCAATTTGATTCACAAGCGTCTTCATAATCCGCGTATCGAAAATCTCGTACGTCTCCCCGATCAGCTCCCGTATTGCCTCATAGGAAAGCTTCGCTTCCCGATAAGCGCGGGGCTGCGTCATGGCGACGTAAATATCAATAATTCCGACAATCTGGGCATATTCCCGCAATTTCTGTTTTTCGGGATCGGCCGGTTCCTGGGCGACCCTTTGACGATGTTCTTTGCAGACAAAGATTGCCGTTCCGCTGATGTCATGGCTCCTTTTAAGAATTTCGGCTCCGTAAATCGGATGCTTGCGAACCTCTTCTAGCTCCACCGGGGTGAGCTTCCTGGGTTGTATTGCAAGATTGAGACATCTCACCATCCCGATATCATGAAGAAGCGCTGCTACGCCCAGTTCATGAAGCTGAGAAGTGTCATATTCTAAGCCGATGCCGACAAAAAGCGATAAGATGCAGACATTGGCCGATTGGGCAATCAGATAGTTTTGAGGGGTGGACCGATTCGTAAAGTAAACAAGCCCCCGATCCCCCAGCGTCATGTGCTCTACCAGGCGCCAGACAAAATCCGAGACTTCCCGGCCATGAATCGGATCGCCGCGCCCAGCTTCTGAAAACACTTTTTTGACCAAGGCGGTCGTTTCTTCATAAAGCTTCGCGGCACTTTCCAGATCGATTGACATCCTAACTCCATATAACATTATAAGTTAACATAAAAAGTCAAGCTTGTCAAAGTATTTTTCGCTATTTGCGCCCCTCTGCCCGTGCCGTCCGCATTCCCGTAATCATAAGAAGCGCAATCAAGATAAATATCAAGGCGGCCTTCAGGAGAAGCAAAAATGCGTCCAAGGGGGCCGCATCCCTGAGGACAATAGCGGTGATGCCCAGTGTAAGGGCCATGCAGTAAATGAAAAGAACGGCCCCTTCCTTTGAAAAGCCCAGATCGACAAGACGATGGTGAAAATGGTCTTTCCCGGCATAGGCGAGCCAGGTTTCCATGTCAGAAATTTTCTTTTCTCTGATGCGCATGAGGGTGATGAAGGTCATGTCGAAAATCGGAATACCCAGCAAAAGAAGGGGGACGGTCAAGGCGACCACATTGTTTTTTGCCAAATCCCCCATGACAGAAATCCCTGCGTAAAACGCCCCCAGGAACGTCGCCCCTGCATCTCCCAAAAAAATCCGTGCGCGGTCCTCACCGGAGTACACAGGCTCTTTCGTTCCCTGAAAAAGTCTTTTGACATAAAGAAACGGAGCGGGAAAGTTATAGGGCAAAAAGCCGAGGCAGGCTCCGGCCATGGCCAGGGCCAAGAACCCGAAATAGGGCTGATGCACCTGAATGGCGACAACAAAAAAGAAAACACCGGTGATTACCCCCAGCCCACCGACCAAACCATCCAGCCCGTCTAAAAAGTTCATCGCGTTGGTAATACCCACGACCCAGATAAAAGTAATCACAATTTCCCCGATATCTCCCCAGAGACCCGGAGGGAGGAAAGAAACACGAACCCCGAAAATAATCATGATGAACGCACCCAAAAATTGAACGATAAGTCGTATGCCCGTGGGAAGGTCCCGAATGTCGTCGATAATGCTGACAACGAGAATGAGGCTCGAACCAAGCAAAACGCCCGCAAAAGAGGGGCTATGGGCCGGCAGAAAATAAATCGCGATGAGAAAAGCGAGGTAAACGGCAAGACCCCCCAATAAAGGAGTCGGCCGTTCGTGCATTTTCCGTGTTTCGGGATAGTCTAAGATTTTATTGCGGCGGGCAATTTTCTCGACCAGAGGCGTCAACAATAAGCTTAACAGGCAGGCTCCGATGAAAACGCTGAAATCTCTCATCTGGTATTTTTCTCAATGGCAATAAAAAGGCGCGAGGGGACAAACGCCTCGGCGAATTTCACGCGCCCCTGGATTCCGCGGAAAATCGCGTTCGACCGGGCGCTGTCCAAAATGGTCAAATCCTTGATTTTGGTGGCTGTGACCTGGGAGGCGTGGGCCTCAAGACAAGCCATCTTCAGATTGAGCACACTCTGAATATCAATAAAAACGGTAGGGTTGAAATTCTGCGTGCTGGGAACTTCATAAAAAAGGACGTTTTTGGTATAGCGGGTGGCGGTGTTGGTGGCCTGCGCGACCACGCGGTGATCCTGGTGGGTATCATCCAGATAATTCACGAAGATGAACGTGGGGTTCACCCGTTTGACCGTCTTTTCGATTCGGTCAATGAGTCCTTTCTCAAGAGAAATCCGGGTATCTTTGTAGCCTCCCCAAAAAACCTTTTTGGCGCGGAGGATCTTGGCCGACCGCATCTGCTCCTGGGCGCGTAGGGTGGTTTTCCCCCTTGCGCCGACTTCCCCTTTTGTCATGACCAACAGATGAATCTGATGCCCCAACCCGCTCAGTTTCGCAAGGGCTCCGCCGCAACCGTATTCAATATCATCGGGATGAGCGCCAATAGCCAAGATGTTCATCTTACCTCCTTCTATGCCTCAAGTTCCCTGGCGGCTTCTTCAATGCAAGAACTGTCAAGGAGCTTTAGATATTTCTCGAATCCCGTCAATAATGCAAGATCACAAAGGGTATTGATCCGCCGCGGAATCCCGCCCGATTTGGTATAAATCAAGGGAAAAGTATCCTCTAAGAAAACGGGTGCATCCCTTCCGGCCACGCGCAATCGGTGGCAGACATATTCCCGAGTCTGCGCTTCGGAGAAAGGACCCAAATGGCACCGGATTTCAATTCGCTGAAGAAGCGCTTTGTTGGCATACACCTTTTCCCTGATTTCGGGTTGCCCCATGAAGATGAGCGAAAAAGAGGCGCTTTCGTGACGGAAGTTAAGAAGAAGGCGAAGCGCCTCCCAGACGGCAGGATCTTCAATGGTATGGGCTTCGTCAATCACGACTACTGTCTTTTTCCCGTCCTGGGTGTTATTCAGAACAACTTGACAAAAGGCATCCAGAACCACATTGGTCAAGACATCGGAACGTTTGGTGGGGAGATCCTGCACCCCCAGCGCTTTGGTGATCGCCATGAGGAGTTCGACGTGCTCCATCTGGGGATCCAAGATAATGGCTCCATGGTAGGCCTCCTTCTCGAGTTCTTTCAGGAGAACACAACTCAAAAAGGTTTTGCCGCAACCGAAGACGCCGCTTACCAGCGCAAGGCCTTTCCCTTCTCTCACCGCATATAACAACCGGGCGATGCTTTCTTCATGCTGCGGCGAGGAATACGTAAAACGTGCATCCGCGATGTTCTCGAAAGGTTTTTCTTTAAGACCCCAATAGTTCTGATACATGGTATAACTCTTTTATCTTACCACAATAACAACACTTCAACAATATCTTCTTTTACGCACTCTTCCGGCTCTCTGCCAGAAGAGTGCTTCCACAGAAAAATGTTCCGAAACTGGCAAAATAGCAAAGCTCGGACACTCCGTGCACTAACCCTTTCTGGAGTTGCACTGCTTTTTTTGAAAAGTCCCAAGCGGACGGATAGGGCACTCCCGGCGGCGGCGGCGAGTTCCGGATGCGGATGTCCTGAAATCCGGCCCCGGTAAGAATACGCCGCAAGGTGGACGCGGTAAAATTATACCCGTGGAAAACGATCGGAGACTCCTTTCGATCATCGTGAAAAGGATAACATCGCCAAAGGCGATAGGACCAGTAGACAAACCGAAAATTGTTTACACGTATCCAAAGCTGCCCCCCTCTTTTCAGCATGCGATAGACCTTCTGGAGTGAGACGTTCGGGTCGGCCAGCGCATCTAACACGTGCCAAAAGGTAATTATATCGAAATGCTCGTCCGGAAAAGCCGTTTCTTCTATTTTTCCCTGTGCAATGGAAAGACCGTAAACG
>JBDRBD010000095.1:0-5835 GCA_043823025.1 Candidatus Omnitrophota bacterium
TGTTGCTATTGACGTCAATACGGGAAAATTCACGGGCAAAAAACGCCAGGAGGACACGGCCTTCAAAGTGAACATGGAAGCCGCCGACGAAATTGCCCGGCAGATGCGCCTTCGGGATATGGGCGGCATCATCATCATTGTCGATTTCATTGACATGGCGATGGAAGAGCATCGGCGTCAGGTGTTCCGGTCGGTGGTGGATGCCTTCCGGAGGGACAGAGCCAAGACCAACATTCTTCCCATGTCCGAAATTGGCATCGTGCAGATGACCCGCCAGCGGATGCGGCAGGATCCGGAAAGCGTTTCCTTTCAGAGCTGCCCGTATTGCCAGGGGCGCGGGATCGTGAAAAGCGTGGAAACGGTGGCGATTCACGCAATTCGGGAGACGCGCAAGTTCTTCAGTCAGATGGGGAAGAATTCCGAAGGGATTCTTTCTGTCCATCCAGAAGTGGCCGTCTATCTATTGAAAGATAACCGCCGCGCGCTGAATACCATTGAACGGAATTTCACCTCCCGAATCATTCTCTGCGAGGATCCAAAGCTTCATCTTGAGGATGTGAAAATTACACCCGTTGAATAAGTTAAGATACATATGCGACATTAAGGAGTAATGGAAGGCGCTCCAGGATCCTTCTTCCTCTTCAGTAGAATGAAGGGGATAAGGAGGATCCAGGGCATGTTGCAAAGTATCCGAGGCTACAGTATAAGTGAGATCGCCGCAAGGAGACTTAAGATCATCCGGTTCTATGAATCCTATGGTGAGGCGGCTTCAAAGGAGGCCTTCGGAGCCGACCGGAGGCTCATCCACCAATGGAAAAAACGCCTTGATGAAAACCGTGGAAGGCTTGAGTCTCTGATCCCGCTGTCCACCCGTCCTCATAGAACCCGGAAGGCCGGTTATCCATTGGTGCTTGTCGACTTCATCAAGAACCTCCGGTGGAACCATCCACGCCTTGGAAAGGAGAAGATCAAACCCCTCTTGGATGAATACTGCCGGAGACATCATCTCAACACCCTGTCCATCTCCACCATTGGCAACCTCATCCGGAGAAACCACCTGTTTTTACAAGGGCAAGGCCGCATCTATCACAGCACCGAAACAGCCCAGAGAGCAGCCAAAGCCAGAGGGAAAATGAAGCGTCTTCGCATCCGGCACCTTCCCAAGCACCAGGATTTTGGTCATATCTTCTCGGATACGGTCGAACGAATCACGGATGGAATAAAGGACTACTTTATGAGTGCGATTGACTCAAGACTCAAATTCGCACTTACCTTAAACTACAAACGCCTCACCAGCACCAATATGAAAGACTTCTATGAGCGCTTTAAGGGCGCCTATCCGGCAGGGCCTATTCGGTCTTGGCAGACGGACAACGGCTCAGAGAACTTAGGGGAATTCGATAGGGCCCTCAAGGAAGATAAGATCCCGCATCTTTTTATCTACCCAGGGTGCCCAAAGGTAAATGCCTATATCGAACGGTACAACCGAACGATCCAGGAGGAATTTATCAATAACCATTTGGACATTTTGGCTGATAAGACGCTCTTCCATAGAGCCCTGTCGGATTACCTGATCTTCTACAATACGCGCCGTGTTCATAAATCTCTGGGTAATGTAACCCCCATGGATTACCTCATTCGAGAAAAGGGAATGTCGCAAATGTACTTGACTCGTACACCCGTTTGACAGAAGCAGCCAAATTTGATAATGTAAGCCGGAGGTTATGATGCGATACGCGATTGTGGAAACAGGTAGTAAGCAATATAAAGTGTCACAAGGGGATACGATTCTGGTTGAGAAACTGGCATCCGAAAAGGGAAGTTCTCTTGACCTGGAAAAAGTCCTTTTGGTGAGTGATGAAGGAAAAGTGGAAGTTGGCACACCTTATGTTCCGGGGGCAAAGGTTCAGTGCGAAGTCCTGGGAGATGCAAAAGGGGAGAAGGTGGTCAACTTTAAGTATCGCCGACGGAAAGGGTACCATCGGAAAGTTGGCCATCGCCAACAGCTGATACATCTGAAAATCCAAAAGATAGTATTATAGCTATATGAAAATAAAGGAGTTAAAGAAAAATGGCGCATAAAAAGGGACAATCCAGTTCGCATAACGGCCGCGAATCGGCGTCCAAAAGACTCGGCGTCAAGCGATATGGGGGCGAGTGGGTCAATGCGGGTGCGATTCTTGTCCGCCAGCGCGGAACCCGTTTCAAACCTGGTTTGAACGTCGGCCGGGGAGGAGATGACACCCTTTTTGCGAAAGTGAAGGGCAGGATCCTTTTTTCGACTCGCCGCATCATTTCCGTTATGCCTTAATGTTTGTCGATACCGCCAAGATCACGGTCTTTGCCGGTCGTGGAGGAAAGGGCTGTGAGAGTTATGAGCCGCGCGCCGGTCGTAAAAAGTATCCTTCAGGCGGTGACGGCGGGAAGGGCGGCAATGTCATACTCCAGGCGGATCAACATGTTGTGACCCTCCTGGATTTTTATTATCCGCGGCATTTGCGAGCGGAATCCGGAGGCCAGGGCGGGTCTCGTCGGAAACAAGGGAGAACGGGAAAGAATCTCCTCTTGAAGGTGCCTTTTGGGACGACCATAAGAGACGGGGAGACCGGTTCCAAAATCAGAGACTTGAAAAAAGCCGGGGAACAGGTGATCGTTGCCAACGGCGGCGCAAGCGGAAAAGGGAATGCCGGCGGGAAAATGGCTACGGCAGGTGAGACCGGCGAAACGCGCGAATTGCTGTTGGAACTCCGGCTGATGGCCGACTGCGGAATCGTGGGCTTTCCCAACGTGGGTAAATCCACACTCCTCTCAAAACTCACCCAAGCCCGCCCCAAGATTGCCAATTATCCGTTTACCACAAAGAATCCGCTCTTGGGTGTCATGACGGATCAGGTCAAGCACAAGTCTCTGGTGGTCGCCGATATCCCGGGTTTGATTGAAGGTGCCCATGCCGGGAAGGGGCTTGGAGACCGCTTTTTGCGGCATATCGAGCGTACTTCTTTTCTTCTCCATTTAGTGGATATGTCTGGCTCTGAGGGCCGGGAGCCAATCCAGGACTATGAGATGTTGCGGCGGGAACTGGTTTCCTACGGAGGCGGTCTCTCGGAGAAACCAGAGCTTCTGGTCGCCAATAAAATGGACCTGCCGGAAGCAGAAAGCCATTTGGCCGCCTTCAAAAGAAAATGCAAACGGAAGATCATCCCGATTTCAGCGCTGACGGGAACAGGGCTTCCGACGCTTACGGAAGAACTTTTTGAACTCTTTGAAACGATATGCGAAAAAGAATCTTAGGTAAAGTCAGGCGGATGGTGGTAAAGGTCGGTTCCGCCCTTCTTCTTTCCAAGACGGAAGGGATCGATCCGGTCCGACTTCATGCCATCACCAAACAGATTGCTTTCTTGATGAAACAGGGAGTTCAGGTGGTTCTGGTGACTTCCGGGGCCATCGCCTGCGGCCGGAAGCTTTTGAAATTTCACTCACGGCCTCTTTCGCTGCCTGAGGCGCAGGCCGCCGCGGCAGTGGGTCAGTCAAAACTGATGAAATTTTACGACGACGACTTGCGTCAAAAAGGGTATCTCACGAGCCAAATCCTTTTGACCCAGGACGATTTTTTGGACCGGAAACGGTATTGGAATGCCCGGAACACGATTCTATCGCTCCTGCGGCTTGGGGCCCTTCCGATTGTCAATGAAAATGATACGATTGCGACGGAAGAAATCTGCTTTGGAGACAACGACCGGCTTTCAAGCATGGTGGCCTGTCTGATGAGCGCGGATCTATTGGTGCTTCTTTCGGATATCGAAGGTCTTTACGAAGACTTTGAAACCGAGGAGCGCAGGGTGATTGAGCGTGTTGCAAAGGTGGATGCCGCAATCGAAGACTTGATCCAGGACGAAAAAAAGGGAAAGCTCTCCCGGGGCGGTATGAAATCAAAGCTTCAGGCTGCGAAAACGGCCTCCGCCGCCGGCATCCCAACGATTATCGCCAACGGATATACGGAAGATGCGCTTCTTAGCATTGTTGCGGGGGAGCCCGTCGGGACGCTCTTTTTGCCTAAAGCAGCCCGTTTGGGGTCCCGGAAGAGCTGGATTGCATTCACATCCAAGTCCAAAGGAAAAGTGGTGGTTGATGAAGGGGCTAAAAATGCTTTGCTCCATCAGGGGAGAAGCCTTCTTTCCTCAGGGATTATCGGGTGCAGGGAAGATTTTTCCGCGGGAGAGGTCATCAGCATCGTCGATGAAAAGGAAAATGAGTTTGCGCGCGGCCTCGTCAATTACTCGTCTGACGAAGTTGAAAAAATAAAAAGGTTGAAAAGCAGTCAAATTGCGTCTGCGTTGGGATACAAACGCTATGATGAAGTCATTCATCGCGACAACATGGTGGTGCTGGAAAAATGACGACCTACAAGAAGAGAATTGACGCGCTCTTGAAAGAGACAAGGGAGGCCTCCAAAATCCTTGCCGCCGCATCGACAGAGGTAAAAAATGCGGCGCTGCGCCGAATGGCCAAAGTCCTCCTTGAAGAGCGACGCCTTTTGCTCCGGGAAAATAAAAAAGACCTGGCCGCGGCTCGCCGCAAGGGAAGGACCGGGGCTTTTTTGGATCGCCTTGTTTTGAACGAAAAGGTCATCCGCGGGATGGCGGAGTCTCTCCAGGTGATTGCGCGCCTGGCGGACCCCGTGGGAGAACTATCCCAGATGACCCGACTCTCCAATGGGCTGCTTCTCGGAAAGATGCGTGTGCCGCTGGGCGTCGTTGCGATCATTTATGAATCCCGGCCGAACGTCACCAGCGACACGGCGGGTCTCTGCCTGAAATCAGGGAATGCGGTGGTGCTTCGAGGCGGAAGCGAGGCGATTTATTCCAATAAGGCCATTGCCTCCATTCTGCAGCAATCCCTTAAAGAGCGCGGACTTCCCCCCGCCTGCGTTTCTTTGATTGCCGGGGGCGGCCATGAAGCGGTGCGGTATTTACTGCGGAAAACCGCCTGGATCGATGTTGTGATTCCCCGGGGAGGTGAGGCACTCATCCGGGAGGTGACCCGGCTTTCACGGATTCCGGTCATCAAGCATGACAAAGGAGTCTGCCATATATTTGTCGACGAGGAATGCGACTTGAACATGGCGGAAAAACTGGTCATGAACGCCAAAATCCAACGTCCTGCGACCTGCAACGCCCTGGAAACCCTTTTGGTGCATGAGGAGATTGCTCCCAGGTTTTTGCCCCCTTTGATCCATCGGCTCAGGGCAAAAGGCGTGGAAATCCGTGGGTGTGACAGAACCCAGCGTCTTGTGAAGGGACTCCAGCGAGCGGCTCCGAAAGACTGGACCACGGAGTATTTGGAGCTTATCCTTTCTGTCCGCGTGGTGCGCGACGTAACGGAAGCAATCCAGCATATCGCCACCTACGGTTCCATGCACACCGACGCCATCATTACGGAAAACCATGAGAATGCCATGCGTTTTCTCAAGGAAGTCGATTCTTCCTGTGTTTTTGTCAACGCTTCGACGCGGTTGAGCGACGGAGGCGTTTTCGGCATGGGAGCCGAGATCGGCATCTCAACGGGGAAGCTCCATGCGAGGGGTCCCATGGGACTGGCCGAGCTGACAACCTTCAAATTTATCGGGCTCGGGAACGGGCAAATCCGGACGTAGTACCCCAATGAGAAATATCAAATATCAAATTTCAAATTTTAAATGACAAATAACAAAACCCCAGTTTTGTTTTGAAATTTATCATTTGAAATTTAAATTTGTTTGGTCATTTGATATTGGTCATTTGTCATTAAAAGCGTGATAGTCAGAAATTGCCATGAAAATAGGACTTTTTGGGGGGT
>JBDRBD010000096.1:0-2392 GCA_043823025.1 Candidatus Omnitrophota bacterium
GGAATCGAAGACTCCAGAAGCGCTCCAGCTACGGTTTGACGCTGCTCCAGCTTGACTTTGGAAGCCGCTTCGTAGATGGGAATTTGCTTTTTGTTCTGATAAACTGCCGCACTCACGGAAGCCACGAAGATGACAACAATCAACAGCCTCCGCTTTCTTAAAATGCGCCAATAATCCCGAAAGTTCAATTCATACTGAGAACTTTTTACCATTCGATTTTTCCTCGAGAATTAATTTCCGGCTCTGTGAATGTTAAAGTCCCTCGCAACGGCGACACCCGCAATAATGGTTGTCAGCTGCGCATTCAACTCGCTTGCGAGGTCCGACACTCCTGAGATGAAGCGCCGCGGGACAAAGATGATGTCATTCGGAAGCGCCATGATGTTCTGGCTGAGGTTCCCCTTTTTCAGCGCCTGCCGGAGATCGCAGACAATGGCTTCGGATTTCTCCGTATCGCCCCGAATGACCATGACATTGCTTGTGACGGCACTGTTATTGAAGCCGCCGGCAAGCGCAATGACTTCCAGAACAGTACTTTTTCCTGTCGGTGCATACACGCCCGGGGCGCGCACCTCGCCCAGTACAATCACTTTTTTCCCGCCAAATCGTTTGATGGAAACGGAGACCTCGGGATTCTTGATATACTCCGACAGCCTCTCCGTCAAGGCCTGGTCAATCTCGGAGAGCGTCCGTCCTACCGCATCAATATCCCCTGCAAGCGGGAAAGAAATCTTTCCGTCGGGACGCACATAGACCTCCGGCGAGCGCAGGTCAACCCACTGCCAGACGGAAATGTCCAGTATATCCCCCAAGTTCACGGTGTACTCTTTAACCTCAATGGTTGACTCAGAACGCTTCCCTTTTTCCTTCGCGGCTTCCCGTTCCGCTTTTGCCCGTTGGGCCTCCTCTATCTTTTTGAGAAGGTCGCCGTCGTTGGGCTGAAGAGGGAGAAGCTCCGTAAAGGAGGCAATCGCCTTATCATAATCCTCTCCTTTCAGCGCCGCCTCCCCTTCGCGGTAAAGGGTCTCCCGAAGCGTTTTTGTTTGTTCCTCTTCTTTCGCGACCCAATAAGTCTCGGGCACTTCTGACTGAAGCCTTCCCTTGGAAATCTTCTTCGGTGGAATTCCCCAGCAACCGAGATGCGAAATCAACACAAGAAACGTCATGCCGACAATAAGCCTTTTCCCTATCATCCGGTTCTCTTCAGCCACTCCGATTTCCTCCTATCCTCATTGATTTGCAGCGTCCTGATCGCGTTGATCGCGGTGCTACTTGTAAATTTCACCTTTTTGTGATATAGTTCATTCGGATCGAAAAATGCGTCTTTTTGGTTTTGTGCTCATCCTTTTGGGGGTCTTTGCAGCCCTGGCCCTGGCGGATCAAGACAGTGATACGCGAAAAGCCATCTTAGGACACGATCCTGTCTTTGATGCGACCATCGGCACTTCCCCTCTCAATTTATTCCTGAAACGTGTCTTCCGCCCCGAAGAAACGATTGAAGAACGTTCCGGTCTCCAAGTTCCTTATGAAGAAGCGATCCCTTATGGCAGTTATTATCCAAACGAAGGTCATTATTACGAACAGCCCGCCTACCACGCCCCTTCCGCAGCGCCCAAAGGCGAAGAAAAACTCTACTATCAAGACGGCGGCCTCTATTACCCGGCCCCTGAGGAAGAAGAGAAAAAGTAAATCGCTTTTGTGCTCCTTCTGATGCCTTCAACATTCGCTACGTTCCAGAAAAATCTTTCACGATGTCTTGGATGATCACCCTGTCCACGGCAGGTGCTTTTTGGGTAAAACCGGTCAGGAGTGCCATATCGCATACAATGTTAATCTCTCTCGGAAGCCCCTTCGAATACTCATAAATGAGGCGTTGCGCTTCCTCTTGGAAAATCTTTCCGGGTCCGCCCGCTATGGAGAGACGATGGTCAATATACTCCTTCGTCTCCCCTGCGTTAAGCGCCGTGAGATGGTACCGCATTTCCATCCGCTGCTTCAGCGACGGAATCGCATAAACTTTCTCACGCAGTTCGGGCTGCCCCATCAGGATCAAGGTCAGGAGGAAACGGTCTTTCTCCTGGTAATTCATCAACATCCGAATTTCTTCAAAGGCCTCTTTGTTTTCGATGAGCTGCGCCTCATCGATGACAACGATCGTATCTCTCCCGATGGTCACATTCCGGACAAGCATTTCCTGGATCGCATCGATCAGGTCGACTTTTCGTTCAGGCAACGGCTCCTTTCCCAATTGCTTGGCGATGCTCACTAAAAATTCCTCAGCGGGGATTCGGGGATTCGTGATAAATACCATTTTGTATTTGTTGCTGTCTAAAAGTGCTTCAAGGGCCCGGCTTAAAACCGTCTTTCCGCTTCCGTACTCTCCCGTCAGAAG
>JBDRBD010000097.1:0-8900 GCA_043823025.1 Candidatus Omnitrophota bacterium
GCTTGGTCAAAGCTTCGGCAGGAATTTCGCACACCACGACTCCTTTTTCTTTCACGCGCATGATGCCGTCCTTGGTCACCTTTCCGATCCTGACGGCAGGGATGCCCCACCGGCGCAGGATGGCCAGGGCCTCTTTTTCATTTTCCTCTTTGAGGATGGCCAGCATCCGCTCCTGGGATTCCGAAAGAAGTATTTCATACGGAGTCATCCCTCTTTCCCTTTGCGGAACGAGCGCCACATCGATCTCGATGCCCGTTCGGGCGCGCGTGGCCGTTTCGCAGGTGGAACACGTCAATCCCGCCGCCCCCATATCCTGCATCCCGACCACAAACTTCTTTTCGATGAGCTCAAGGCATGCCTTGCGCAGCCGCTTGCCGAGTTCGGGATCCCCGATGGCAACCGCACTTTTTGCGGAAGCGGCCTCGTCGGTGATTTCCTTTGAAGCAAAGCTGGCTCCTCCGACGCCGTCCCTGCCCGTGGCTCCGCCGATATAATAGACGGGATTCCCCGCGCCGGAGGCCATGCCTCTGACAATCTCCCCATGCCTGGCCACGCCGATCACGAAGGCATTCACCAGCGGATTCCCTTCGTAGCTTTCGTCAAAATAGGCCTCTCCGCCGACGGCGCTGACTTCTGCGCCATTGGCGTAATGGGCCAAGCCCCTGAACACCTCTTTGAATAAATGCTGCACCCGCTTATTACTCAGATTCCCGAATCGGAGCGCTCCCAAAACGGCAATGGGCCTGGCGCCGGTAGTGAAGATATCCCGGACGCATCCGCCGATACCGGTTGCGGAGGCCTCAAAGGGCTCCACGGCGGAAGGATGATTATGAGATTCTATTTTAAAAGCGACCCCCAATCCGTCGCCGATATCGACGATACCGGAGTTTTCCTCGCCCGCACCCACAAGGACCTGCTTTCCTTTGGTCGGAAATAGACGAAAGAGCTTCCTGGAATTTTTATAACTGCAGTGCTCCGACCACATGGCCGAAAAAACGCCCAATTCCGTGATGTTCGGAGTCCTGCCGAGCAGACTTTTGATCCTGTCAAATTCCTCGCGTGTGAGGCCCAGCCCCTCGGCCAATACCACATCAACGGTTACCTCATTCTTTGTCGTTGTCTTCATGAGATCGTTCTCCTGTATGAATACCTTTTGATAGTAAAGGGGTTCCTTTCGCGGACAACATAGGGTTGGAGTACGGAGAGAGCAAATTTAAAGCAACCTGACTTGTCTCACTGAGAAGAAACCGGCTAAGAGCCGCAATTGCGTTGACACTTAGGCAAAGTATACTGACTCGAACCTCTTTTTGTCAATACCTTTCTGCAATCCTTTCGGCCCCGTCCTTGCTTTGGGTTTCAGAAGTCATCTGATATGGGATAACGAAAGGGGAAGTAGCGTTTGCGAGGACTTAGCGGTATTCCCGCCCTTCCCAGAAAAGCCCTGTGGGATAACCGCGGCCGTCCTGGGCGACGGCGACCTCCACGGTCAACGGAAAAGACCTTCTCTCCTCCGTGCGAAATTCCTGCGCCTTTTTGATGCGTTCCAGCGCCGGAGGGTATTTCTCCCTTAGTTTGGCGGCTGATGCTTCCCCGAGAATGCCTTCCTTCACCCAGCCATCCATTTCCTGGTCCAGCGTTTTAAACCACTTTTGGGTGATGCCTGCTTTATGAATCCTTTTATCTTCCGCGCCGAGCTGTTCAAGCCGGGCTGCCCTTTCCTGCCCAATCTGCCGCCAATCGGGCCGGAATGCCCGCTGTCTTCTCTCGATTTCGTCTGCGGAGGATTCGCTCAAAAAGAAGGATTCGATGCCGTACTGGATACGGATTTCCTTCTCCTGGGCGTATTTAACCTTCCCCGCCAGAAACACCGGATGTTGCCGGGGCTTGGTCCGGTAGACGGCGACCGGCTCCCAATACGGGGCCTTCTTTTCCAGCGCCACGTAAAGGGGGGTTGCGTCTTTGAGGTCGCTGATGGCGCCGTCCCGGAGCAAGCCGGGTGAAACGCGCGATATTTTATAATTCAGCAGGATATACCTTCCTCTGAAAACGCTGAAGGGGTCCACCGGTTCTGTCTCAAGCAAAATTCTCGTGGCGGTTTTGATCTTGGAAGCATGAAACAGGGCCATGCCGGCCAAGAAAACCAACTGCAAGGTCACGATGAGAACGAACCAAGATTTTCTGCTCATCCGGTATTACTCCGAAGTCTTTCCCTGCATTTTCTTCTCGATCAGTTTCCTCTTCCGCTCCATATAAATGCCGCCGAAGATGAGGAGGAGGCCGCCGAAGGTGAAAAAGATGGAGCGGGGCAGAATCTTCCAGAAGGTATCGAAATACCGCGTCAAAACATCCAAGGCAAACGCATAAAGGGCTAGCCTGAAAATCAGCTCTTCCCGGAGAAGATATCCTAAATACAAAAATGCGAGGATGCTGCCGAAGAGCAGGAGGTTATAAAACGCCGACAAAACGGAGGCGCTGAAGGCCCCGAGATGCATGCCGAAAACCTGCAACAGCAGGATGGCATAAACGATTTCCGCTTCTTTCTTCTCATCCTCTGACTGGGGACTTAAGAGAGATCTTACCAACACGACGCCGGATAAAACATAAAAAAGGTAACTCAATAAACTGATGGGTGGGAAATAAACCTTTCCCGCGGAAAGTTCGGGAAAATGATGGACAAAGGTGACCGAATAATTGCTCAAAAGAATTGCCAGGATGCCGCTCAATTTGTAAACGGTGGCAGAAAATCCGGCGTACAGCTTGGTGCGGGAATGAAAAACGCCCAAGCCGTATAAGAGACACCCGTATGCGATAAACAAATGGGTGCACAACAGGGAATATCCAGCTGCCGAGGGTCCTCCGAAACTATCGCATTTGACGAAAAGATAATGCATGAGCCAGACGTAGACGCTGCCGATGCTGATGAAAAGAGAAATCCTCTGCCGTTCCCTGTAGGTGAGATAAATCACAACAGCAAGAAGCAGGAAAAAAGGATAAACAATACGGAGGGGTGTTTCAGCAATCACGACCCCCAGCCAGATAGGAAGAAGGAGTGACGCCAAAACAAGAATAATCTTGGAGCGGAGGAGGAACGCGAGGGGGAAAATACCAAGCATCCAAAACAGGAGGCCGTTTGCGTAGTTGTAAGGGATTTGAAATATCTGGGCGATCAGCCAAACGCCTGCCCCGAAACTGATTGCACCCAGAAAAAGGAGGGCCTCCCCGAGCTTCTGATCGTTTTTCCGCTCGAACCGGAAATAGTATCCCAACAGATCAAACCCCAGGATAAAGAAGAAAACCAAGCCCACCTTAAAAATTTTCCCAAGATATTGCCAGTTCGAAGCGATGAAAAGGAGAATCCCCAGCCCGACGAGGATAGCGCCGAGGATAAAGACGGACATGACGAACCGGTTATAGGCGGGAAGCTTGGCATACCGGTCTTTGAGCCGGTCGGCCTGGGCAGGCGTGATGAGGCCTTCTTCGACCCAGGCGCCGATTTCTTTGAAAAGGTTTTGAACCCATTTCTTTGAAACCATTGGCCACCTTTTCTTTTCAAATGAATTATACTAAAAACCGCCTCTCGGCTCAATAAAAATGTCCCCGCACGTATCCTGTCAAAAGATGCGCTACCATGCAATAAAGATGAGGCAAAAATTCAAGAAATGAGTTAAAATAGAATGCAGGTAACTTCAAAAAAACAATAAAAATAGGAGGGGGACAATGAGTTGGCGCAAGTATCGAACGCTTTTTTTGACAGCAGCTCTTTTTGTTGCAATGGGCCAACAGCTCGCTTTAGGGGCCGATGACCAAGGGAAAAATATCGCGATCGTAGGGACGGAGTTTATCCAACAGGCCAAAGAAGGAGATGCCCTTGATTTTTCTGTAACGGTCCAAAACAATGAAACAACGCCTCAGGGGGCGTATCCTTTGGTGGTTCTGTACCACCGCGAAATGAAAACGGAAGTGGAATTTTATGGAAAAGCAATGACAATCTCTCCGGGGGAAACCGGCAAAATGGTCGTTTCTGTTCCAAAAGCCCCCGTGGGAGAGCATAAAGTGATTTTTATTGTATATGATGCAAAGGATCAGGTTGCGGACCGTAAGGATGAAACCGCCCCCCTCTTGGTGGAACCGGCGGAATAACGCCGGATCTCCCGAGCCGCGAAAGCGATGGCGCCTGAGCTCGTCATCCAGCCTCTTTTGACAGGACTTTCAGTAGGGGCTTTCTGCCTCACCTACTGCTTCCCTTTCGCGGGCTCCTACCTGGCGGCGGAAGAAAGGCCTTTCAGGAAAAATTTCTTCTCGGTGCTTCAACTCCTCGGCGGCCGCTTTGTGGGGTATCTTTGCTTCGGACTCCTCTTCGGGTATTTAGGAGAGAGACTGGATGAACGCTGGCTCCGGGCGGCAACAAGCGTTTCGCTGATGGTCCTTTCTGTAATCCTCGCGCTTTATCTTCTGGGCCTTGCGCACAAAAAATTCTGCCCCGCCCCCCAATTTTTCAAGACTAAAAGCCCGCTTCTTTTGGGATTTTTCATGGGGATGAATATCTGCCCGCCCTTTCTTTTGTCTCTTGCCTACATTTTTTCGCAGCAAAGTGCAGTGTACGGAATGATTTACTTCACGCTTTTTTTTCTTTCCAGCTCAATCTATTTTCTGCCGCTCGTTTTTCTGGGCCTCCTCCCCAGGATTCGGGAATTCCAGCTTGTGGCACGCCTCAGCGGATTCCTGGTCGCGGCAATCTTTTTTATTTACGGAATATATTCCTTGGCTCATAATTAAAGTGTGTATTACCGGTTGCAACGGCCGGGTTTTAATGTCACGTTTCTGCCGAGGGCTGACGCGCCCTAGGGCTCCCAAATTCGCCAGTCCTTCGGCAAGCTCAGGATCCCTCGAAGGATCCCGAGCGAAGTCGAGGGACAGGCCAAAGGCCAATGCCGAATTTGGGAAAAGGCCGCGACAGCCTGTCTGCCGGCAGGCAGGGACCCCGAGGCCGAAAGAAAAAAAGAGAAGAAGCTGTTGAAACTGCTTGCCGCAATTGACCGATACGGGCGGTGGATTTTGCTTACGATCGTGCTCCTTTTCATCGTCACGGGATTCGGCATGACCAAACACATCATCCCTCCGAGACTCGCCCGGGAGATTCACCTGGACATCCTGCCAATCCCGCTTTTTCTGCTCTTCCTGATACACACGTTTTTCCCGGTCCGGACCCAGCTCCTCAAATGGAAAATTTTTAAAGAGAGAAAAACGGCCGACCGATTTGCCTATATCCTGTTTTTTACCCTTCTCGTTCTTTTTCTGTGGCTGTATTTCCGGTAACCATGAAAAACCTTCTCAAAAAAATTGCCGCATTCGGCTTTCTCATCCTGATCCTGGCCGCCGCTTTTTACTGCATCGCCCGGAGGGAGCAGACCGTCCGCGCAGAGGTTAAAACAGGGCCCTTCCACGAAGCCTGGTACTACGAAGCGCTCTCCGGCAAGGCCGTACAGTGTTTTCTCTGCCCGAATCACTGCATGCTGTCGAGCGGACAATGGGGTGCGTGCAAGGCGCGCAAGAATATCGACGGAACGCTCTATTCCGTCGTATACGGGAAGATTGCGAGTTGGCATGTGGACCCGATCGAGAAAAAGCCCCTTTTTCATGTCCTGCCGGGGAGCAAGACCTTCTCCATGGCCACCACCGGATGCAACATGCGCTGTCTTTTCTGCCAGAATTGGGACCTCTCGCAAGTTTTTCCTGAAGAGGTCCGTTCCCAGCCCGCCGCACCGCAAGCAGTCGTGGCCAAAGCCCTGGCAACCGGCTCGGAATCCATCGCCTTCACCTATAACGAACCCGTCATCTCCTATGAGTATGTGCTGGATATCGCCAAGCTCGCGAAAGCAAAGGGCCTGAAAACCGTGGTCGTCAGCAACGGCTATATCGAAGAAGAACCCCTAAAAGAACTTTTGCAATACCTCGATGCGTATAAGGTGGACCTTAAAGCCTTCGATAACCGGTTCTACAAGAAACTGACGGGGGGGCGGCTGGAGCCCATCCTGGAGACGCTCAAGACCATCAAGAAAAGCGGCGTCTGGCTTGAGATCGTTACGCTCCTCATCCCGGGCGAAAATGACAGCGATGAGGAAATCCGCGCCATGGCGCGCTGGATCAGGGAAAATCTCGGCGACGATGTTCCCCTTCATTTCAGCCGCTTCTTCCCACAATACAAACTGCAGGATCTTCCGCCCACGCCGCAGGAAACGATCATCCGTGCGCGAAAAATCGCCATGGAGGAAGGATTGAAATTTGTTTATACCGGAAACATCGCCTATCCCGAAGGAGAAGCAACATACTGCCCCGCCTCCGGCGAAAAAGCCATTGAACGACAGGGTTACTTTGTTACCGCAAGCCATCTGAAAGACGGAGTTTGCCCCAATGGAGAAAAAATTCCCGGTATCTGGAAATAATAGAAAACAAATTTTTGCCTGCCTTGCAGCTCTTTGGGTCTTCCTGGGAATTTCCCTGTTTTTGCTTCCGTCTCCTCCCTCATCCCATGCGGTTGAAAAAGAAGCCAGAATCCGGAAAAGCGCTGTTGCCGGCGCCTTCTATCCCGGCTCGAAGGCCGCCCTCGAGAAAACCGTGGATGAATACCTGCGCCAGGTCCAAATTCCTCGAATCGAAGGAACCATACGCGCCATCATGGTGCCGCATGCGGGCTACGTTTATTCCGGAGGAGTGGCCGCCCACGCCTACAAAGCGCTCGAAGGCCAGGAACTCCGCACAGTGGTCCTGATGTGCAACAGCCACACCGACTCCTTCGACGGCATTTCCGTCTACAAAGAAGGATACTTTGAAACGCCCCTCGGTCTGGTCCCGATCGATCAGGCGCGGGCCGAAAAGCTCATCGCCGCAAATCCCAAAATCATGGACCGGCCAAGTGCGCATGCGCAAGACCATGTTCTCGAAGTCCAGCTTCCTTTCCTCCAGCGCGTTCTGAAAAATTTCAAAATTGTTCCGATCCTTTTCGGAAGCGACAACCCCGAGCTTCCCAAAATCCTTGCGGAGGCCCTCAAGAGCGAAATCGACGACAAGACGCTGTTGATCGCCAGTTCCGACATGTCCCATTACCCTTCCTATCACGACGCAAAAGAAGCCGACCGAAAAACGATTGATGCCATCCTGAGCGGTGATCCGGCTGCCTTGGACGCAACGCTCCGGAGTCTTGAAGCCCAAGGAATCCGGAATACCAGTACGTTTCTCTGCGGGGTGAGCGGCGTGCGGACGGTCATGGCTCTGGCCAAAGACTTGGGCGCCAACCACATGACACTCCTCAGCGAGGCGAATTCGGGGGATACGAGCGGAGACCGTAGCCGCGTGGTCGGTTATTCGGCCATCGCATTTATCCAATCGCAGGAAAAAGCCAAACCGGCCGCAGCCAAAACCGACCCCGAAGAGGGGATCCTGAACAACGAGGAACAAAAAGAACTCCTGAAAATCGCCCGTTCAACGGTGGAAAGCTACATCCGGGAGGACGCCACTCCCTCTTTTTCTCCTTCCTCGCCAAATCTTAACGCACCCCTCGGCGCTTTTGTGACGCTTAGAAAACACGGACAGCTACGCGGCTGTATCGGCCGGTTCGAGCCCGCAATCCCCCTCTACCAGGTCGTCGCCCAAATGGCCGTCGCCGCAGCCACGGAAGACCCGCGTTTCAGGCCGGTCACTCAAAATGAACTGAATGAATTAGACTATGAGATTTCTGTCCTAAGCCCTTTGCGGAAAGTCAAAAGCGCTGATGAAATCGAACTCGGAAAACACGGAGTGCAAGTGGTCAAAGGGTTTCGCGGCGGCGTGTTTCTGCCCCAGGTCGCAACCGAGTTTCAGTGGGACAAGGAAACTTTTCTAAGCGAGCTTTGTCTGGAAAAGGCCGGTCTCAGGGCGGATTGCTGGAAGGACCCAAGCGTGAACTTATACGTGTTTACGGCCCAGGTTTTTTCCGAAGAAAAGTAGACCACAAAGGGCAAGGTTCAAAACTTCCAAAAGGAAAAGTGTTTTGAAAATCCCGTAGACCGGAATAAGAAATCCCGCCGAGACGAGCGCCCCGAAAGACGATCCCAGAAGGTCCGCCGCGTAGATCGTCCCTGTTTTCGGCTCGCCGGACCGGTTTTCTGCAAGAAAAAACCGCACCGCGCACGGAAATTCAAAACCGACCAACCCGCCGATGAGCAGTGCGGCTGCAAGGAAAAACCCCTCCCCCAGACCGGCCGGTTGAATCAATTTCTGCGGCAAAACCCGAAAGAGGCCGGCCAGGAGCAAGAAATAGAATGCTGCGCCGGCATGGAGCCAGCCCAGCGTTAGCTCTTCGGCCTGGACCGGCCGGCGGCCTGCAAACCATGTTCCGAGCGCCATCCCTGCCATAAACGCTGCAATGATCCAGGCGATTTTGTAATAAAGGTCTCCGTAAAAAACCTGATAGCCGTAGATGAGGATGATTTCCGCGCTCATCAGGGAAAACCCGCCCGCCGCCATCGCTGTGCCGGCGAGTGCGCGCCGTCCCAAGAAAGCCCGCGGCATGAGAATGCAAAAAAGAAATCCAAGGATCACGAAACCGAGAGGAATCTTCCCGACGATGGCCAGCACTTTCGCAAAGCGAAGATGAAAGACGCTCACCCAATAAAGAAAATTATAATAATAGCCGCGCGGCCGAAGGTCGGTATTGACGGCTGCCCCTGTATTTTTCTCCAAAAGCGCTTTTACCCTTGAGGCGCGGTCGTTGGTGAGCCGGTACCGGAGATAGGGAACACTGACAAAGTCGTTTCGGATATGGCGTTCTTCGAAGCGCTTCACAAGGACCGATTCCGCCGGAAGCGGAGAGCCCGACGCAATCAGGAAAAGCGTATCCTCGGGGAGCGCCGCAACATAGGGGA
>JBDRBD010000098.1:0-10084 GCA_043823025.1 Candidatus Omnitrophota bacterium
GGTGATTTTGTTGTCAACTCCTTTTTTCACAAAGGGTTAGGATGGGCGGAGGCGCTGGATTTTGACTTTGGCTTCTTTCAAAAGACGAAGGGAAACTTGATCCAAAGAATACCCCATACTGTAAACGACTTTTTTGATTCCCGTATTGATGATCATTTTGGTGCAGATGAGGCAAGGGGCAAACGTGGTATAAAGTACGGAATCCCGGACATTCACGCCGTGGTAAGCCGCTTGGGTAATCGCATTTTCTTCCGCGTGCGAACAGAGGCACTCCTCCAGCCTGCTCCCCTGGGTGCCGAAGCTGTTGCAGCGGGGGCATCCCCCTTCATTGCAGTTTTTCACGCCGCGGGGGGTTCCGTTGTATCCCGTTGAGATGAGGCGGCGGTCCTTGACAATCACCGCTGCGACTTTGCGCTTGATGCAGTTCGAGCGGAGCGCCACCACCTTTGCGATTTCCATGAAGTATTCATCCCAGCCGGGACGCGGGTTTTTTTTTGAAAGGGACACGAGGAGTTTCCTTAACGTGACTGCCAAGGCGGCAATGGAGCCGTTATTCTGGACGACGCGATCGGCCATCCGGAGGGTCGCCTGAAGCTGCTGGTCCTGTTCGTTGCGGCTTTTGGCCTCACGCCGCTCAAGGGTCAAGAAATCCTGAAATGTTTTGGGGTCTTGTTCCCGGGCCCGCTTTTTGAGGCGTTCAAAACGTTTTCTTTGTCCGGCGTCCACCCGGAGAAGCGCAAAATCTTTTCGCCGGCGGAGTGCTTTGACCTCGGCCGGGTGGCGGATGGAGTCCACCACATAATTCTTATCGGGGTCCATCCGGGAAAGGATCTGTTCGGCCAACACACCGGCTCCCCCTTTGGCGCGGAGCTGATTCCCGGCCGTCACCAGATGCCTGCGCGTCACCGGCTTTTTCCTTTTGCGTAGATACTCCCGGATCACGTCGGAAAGGGAAAAATAACGAAACCCCCGTTCCTTCAAAAAATCCGCAACGACCCCTTTCCCCGAACCGTTCTTCCCGGTAAGACCAATAACCATAGCGAGCCTCGTTTCCCTGTATTATACCGTTCCCGTTCCTTCTCGACAAGTGAATTCATAACCGGTATAATAGGAACCATGCAGCAGTCTTTTTGGATTCCATTCCTGTTCCTTGCCGGCCTCCTCCTCTGGGTGATTTTTGAACTGAGGAAAGCAGGCCGTTCTCCGGCCAAAGATGAAATCCTGAAGGAAACCGAACTGAAGCTCCAGGCGCTCCGCGAGGAGTGGGGAAAGACGCTGGACCGGAATACACAACTCATTACCGCTCTCCTGGAGCAGACCGTCAGCCGGATCGACCATGTCTCCAGTCAGGTAGGAGCGCGCCTCGACAATGCCGCAAGTGTTGTGGGGGATGTCAAGGAAAAGCTCGGGGCGCTCGAAAAAAGTCATCAGCAAATTTATGAGGTCGGCAAAAACATCGCCCTTCTTCAAGAAGAACTCCGGGCTCCGAAATTCCGCGGGGAAATGGGTGAATTTCTTCTGGAAAATCTCCTGGCCAATGTCATGCCTCAAAAAGAATTTTACACCCTCCAGTACGAGTTTAAGGCCCGGCAAAGGGTGGATGCCGTTCTTCACATCGGCGGCCGCTTCGTCCCGATCGATGCGAAATTCCCGCTGGATGCCTTTCAGAAAATGATTACCTGCCCGGGGGAGGCCGAGAAGAAAACCGCCCGGAAAGAATTTATCCGGAGCGTCAAGGATAAAATTGATGAAATCGCGGAGAAGTACATCCTTCCGGACGAAGGGACGTATGATTTCGCGATGATGTACATTCCTGCAGAAAACGTTTATTACGAAACCATCACCAAAGACGAACATTTCCCCGATGAAAAAAGTCTTCTTTATTACGGCCTTTCCAAGAAAGTGATTCCCGTCTCTCCCAATACCTTCTATGCCTACCTGAAGGTAATCCTTCTGGGCTTACGAGGGCTCTCCATTGAAAAAAGCGCTCAGGAGATCGTTGAAGCGCTCATGCGTCTCAGGGGTGATTTTGAGAAATTCCGCGAAGAGTTTTCAAAACTCGGAAAACATCTGACGGATTCGAAAACGAGTTTTGACGCGGCGGGCAAACGCCTTGAAAAAGTCGGCGACAAGCTCGAGCAGATTGAAAGCCCCGAGTCCGCAAGTTCCTCTCTCAAAATCCCGGAAAGCGTCTGAAGCCGATTACACTAACCGGCGTACGGCGTCGGGTCAGGAATCCCGGCTTTTTGAAAGGCGCGCTTCCGCTCGTCGCACTTGTTGCATTTTCCGCAGTGCTTGTTCACGCGAGGAGAAAAGCAGGAAAAAGTCAGCCCCAGCGGAAGTTCCTTGCCCTTCAGGATAGCTTCTTTCTTGGTGAGATTGGATAAAGGCGTAATAATCGACAATGCGAACCGGAGACCTTCGGAAAAACTCGCCTCCAGCGTCCCAAAGAAACTGGGGGTAGCGTCCGGAAAGGGGTTTCCGCGCAAAATGCCGATGGCCAACGTCGGGATGTCCTTCAGGTTGCACCAAACTCCCGCTTTGGCCAAAAGAAAAATGTTCCGTCCCGGAATATACACTGCAACATCTTCCGCATCGGCGTCCGGGACATCCTTCCCCGTCACGCTCCAATGGGCCTTCTGCAAATCTTGGATCGGGAGATCCAGAATGGTAAGCGGTTGCAGAGCCGGATGGGAAAATTTCTTGAGAAACTGCTCAAGATATTTGAGCTCGATCTCCTCCCAGCGAAGTCCGTTCCGGATATAAAGGGGATAAATCTCGGTATATTCCTTGGTCATTTCCGAAATCAATATCGCACTGTCAAGCCCGCCGCTGGCAAGAACCGCAACCGCTTCTTTTCGTATCATTGCTTCTCTCCTTTCGCCTGAGCGTATCAAATCACAGTGAAAATGTCAATGAGCCCGCCACTTACGGAGTCCCCACCGGACGACGTAAGTGGCGAGGCGAATTGATCCCCCGAAGCCCATCCTTTTCTCTTCTTTGAAAATTCTTAGGGCGAAGGAGGATCTTTCCAAAAAGCGAGGATAACTTCATCGATGCAATCCGACACGCACTTCGGACCAGTCTATGTTATAATAAGCCCCATGCGCATTCAAGGAAGCGTTGCCCTTGTCACAGGATCGGCGGACCGGATCGGCCGCGCGATTGCCCTGGCGCTCGCAGAAAAAGGCGCCCATGTGGTGATCCATTATCGCCGGTCGGCTCAGGCGGCAAAGGAAACCGTCCGCGCCTGCCAACGCTGCGGTGTCCGCGCTATTGCCATCCGGGCCGATCTCACGAGGGCTCGCGAGGTGGGCAGGCTTTTCCGTGAGATTCGTTCCCGATTCAAGAGGCTGGATATCCTGATCAACAATGCGGCACTTTTCTCCAAGACGCCCTTTTTCCGCTGCCGCGAATCGGATTGGGATCTGACGCTGGATACAAATCTCAAAGGGAGCTTTCTCTGCGCTCAAAGCGCGGCGCGGCTCATGGTCAAAAAGGGTTGCGGAAAAATCATCAACATTGCGGATTGGAGCGGCATCCGCCCGTATACGAATTACCTTCCCTACTGTGTTTCCAAAGCAGGCGTCATTGCGCTCACCAAGGCCTTGGCGCTGGAACTCGCTCCGAAAATCCAGGTTGCCTGTATTGCCCCCGGGCCTGTTCTTCTTCCGAAACACTTTACGAAGGAAGAAGCCAAGTCCATCAAAGGGAAACTTCCCTTGAAACGAATCGGCTCGCCCCAAGACATCGCCCAGACGGTCCTTTTTCTGCTGGAAGGGACCGATTTCATCACCGGTTCGACGATTGTCGTCGACGGCGGCGAGCTGATTGCATAGGAATGTTCTTAAGAGACAAGGAGAGATATAGCGGGTGGCTCGGCGCAAAGGGCTCCCGCCGCCCGCAACGGAGTGAGGACGGCGGGAAAGGCGCCGAGACAGGACCCGCTCCAAATGTGATGCGGAGGTAAGCAATGTATCGGGTCACATGCGTCATTCATTTCTGCTACGGCCACCGCCTCTTGAATTACGACGGAAAATGCAATCATTTCCATGGCCATAACGGAAAACTTGAAATACAGCTCGAAGCGAAGAAATTAGACCCGCGCGGGATGGTGCTCGATTTCCAGGACATCAAGCTCGCCATCAAACAATGGGTCGACGAGAATCTGGACCACCGGATGATTTTGAATCGGAAGGATCCCCTTTTGCAGGCACTCATTAAGGCCGGAGAACCGGTTTTCACAATCGACGGAAACCCTACCGCGGAAGCCATCGCAAAAATCATCTATGACCATACGATCTCACAGGGCTTCCCCACCCAAGAAGTCCGCCTCTGGGAAACTGAAAGTTCGTCTGCCTCTTACCGTCCGTAAGACCGTCGTTCGTCGTCCGTCGTTCGTATACCGTAGAATTAATTTGTCTGCGGACAAGGAAATACGGAATGCGGACGGCGGAATATCGAATCAATCCCCTGCGAGCTTCATCGGATCGAGGATTTTCCTGACTTTTTCAGGGGAGAGGCCGCTCATCTTTTCCGCAACTTCCCGGATCGGACGGCGGGTCCGGACTGCTTCCTTCACGATTTTGGCGGCTTTGAGATAGCCGATATGGGGGGTTAAGGCGGTGGCGAGGGAGACGGTTTTATCCGCATACAGGCGGCACTGCTCCCGATCCGCCCGGATGCCGTCGATGCACCGCACTGCAAGGGTCACGGTGCAATTCGTGAGAATTTTGGTTGATTCCAGAAGCGTATAAGCAATTAAAGGCATCATTACATTCAGTTCCAGCTGGCCCGCCTGAGCTGCCATCATGAGAGCCAGGTCATGGCCGATCACCTGATACGCCACCATGTTGGTCATCTCGCAGATAACAGGATTCACCTTTCCCGGCATGATGGATGAGCCGGGCTGCACCGGCGGAAGGATGATTTCACCAAACCCCGTCTGGGGGCCCGAACTCAACAGCCTCAAATCATTGGCAATCTTGGTAAGGTCCACCGCCAGAAGCCGGAGGGCTGAAGAGGCATTCAAAAAGTCGGCCATATTCTGCATGATTGCAACGAGGTCTTCCGCCTCCCGCACAGGATAACCGGTAAGAGACCGAAGGGTCCGCACGACCTTCCCCCGATACCGGGGATGGGCATTGAGGCCTGTTCCCGCTGCCGTCCCTCCGATGTTCAATACATAAAGATCTTCACGGGCCTTCTGGATACGCTTCCGTGACTGCCGGACCATCCTTTCAAATGCCTTGAAATCCCTTCCCAGACGGATCGGCACCGCATCCTGAAGGTGGGTTCGGGCGGATTTGACGATCGGATGGAACGCAGCCGCTTTTTGATGGAAAGAGGACTCCAGGCGCTTCAGCGATTTTTCGAGATTTTCAAGGAGCGGGAGGGCGGCCAAACGGATCGCTGTGGGAACGGCGTCGTTGGTGGACTGGGCCTTGTTGACGTGGTCATTCGGATTGGCCAGCCGATAATCGCCTCGCTTCCCGCGGAGGATTTCGATGGCGCGGTTGGCAATCACCTCATTGACGTTCATGTTGAAGGAGGTCCCCGCCCCCGCCTGATAGATATCGACCACAAATTGATTTTTCAGTCCGCCGCGGATTATTTCCAGGGATGCCTTCATGATGGCTTGGGCAACGCCCGGCTTGAGGAGCTTCAGTTCGCGGTGCGTCTTGGCCGCGGCGTACTTGATTTGGGCCATCGCCACGACCATTTCATGCGGAAGAGTTCTTCCGCTGATGGGGAAGTTCTCGCGGGCCCGGGCAGTTTGAATGCCGTAGTAGGCATCGGCGGGCAAAAACTTTTTCCCTAACGCATCTTCCTCGACGCGCCGGCGTTTCATGAATTTGGCCCTCCCTCCTGAAGCAGTGAAGTGGCTTCGGAAAGGACCGTGGCGATAGCGCGGTCCCCTCCTTTGACAATCTTACATCCTGCTGTATCCCAGTGACCTCCGCCGCCGAATTTTTCCGCGATCCGCGCGACATTGATTTCCCCCGCGCGAACGAAGGCTGACCCGCACCGTTCCGTCTACCTGTTCCCGGAAAAAAACGGCAATCCAGACCCCTTCAATGGTCCGGATGGCATCGGCCACATCATCTACGTCGCTTTCCTTTCCGCCCAACTCCGAAAAATCCTCCTGGTGGAGAACCGACCAAGCCAATTTCCCATCGCACTCCATGATGATCCGCGAAAGGCTCAGCCCAAAAAGCCGGAAGGCAGTAACATCCTTTCTCCAGAAAATCTCCTGGACGAAATTCGGAAAGTCAATCCCTTTGTTCAAAAGCTCGGAACAAATTTTGAAGGTGTCGTCTGTGACGTTCGGCAGGCGGAAAGAGCTTGTCTCGACGACGAGCGAAGTCAAGAGGCACTTTGCGATCGGCAAATCGATTTCCACCCCCAAGGCGGCCAGGAGATAATACACCTCCTCCCCTGCCGCCGCCAGGGAACTGTCGATCAAAAGATAATCGCCGAAGTGACTCCCGACATCATGGTGGTCAATCTGGAGAATTTTCTTGGACTGGACAAAGGCCTTCTGGGTTTCTCCCAGAAGCTCGAGTGCCGCGCAGTCCACGGAAATCGCAAGGTCCACGCCTTCTTCATAACTGATAATGACACGGTCGGCGCCGGGAAGCGTGCGGAAACGGTCCGGGACGCCGTCCTGGCTGACCATGATAACTTTTTTATCCAGCCGCTCCAATCCCAATCCCAGCGCCAGAAGCGAGCCGATGGTATCTCCGTCCGGGTTGACATGGCCGGCAATCAAAATCCGCTTGGCGGTTTTGATGCAGTTTTTTGCATTTTCAAGATCCCGTACCAGAAAAGGCTTCATGAGGGGTTCCTAAATGCGCATCGTCTCAAGTGCTTCTTTGCTTAAAAGATCTTCAGGGTGATAACGGTGCTCGCCGTTTCGGCCTGACAAAACTACTTCTTCCGCCTTTCCGTTCCTAGGGGTGGCGCTGTAACGGTAAATGAGGCCGGCTACCATCTGTTCGCCCGCCAAATCCAATTCGCCGAGGACCAGCGTCGAAGGTCCGGGGAAATTGACCGGATGGAAAAGAGGACGGGTTTTGCCGTAATACTCCAAGAGCTCGTTTTCCGATTCATTCCTCCCGACAACCGCTTTGAGCCCGGGATTGAGACGGAAATGCCTTCCGATGCGCAAAAGCTCCATCTCTTCAACGGTCACATCCTGCCGGTGCCCAAACAGATCCTTCAAGCGCCGTGAAAAATTTTCGTCGGTCAAGAGACATCCTCCGGCCGGGGTAGGATACTCTCGAATCCCTTCCTCTGCCGCAAGGGCCATTTGCATCCGGCGGCTCCGTCCGGAAATATCCAAAAGTTTTGAACGGTCCACCACCCCCAATTCCTCAGGTATCGTCGGCTCCAAAAGCTTCGCCGAGAGGGGACGAAGAATCAGCCGCGAAAGCCCACATTCCCGCTCGATAATCCTGAGACTGTCCCTCATTTGCGACTTCGGACGCTGGCCCAACACCTCTCCCGTGATTAAAAAAGAAGCGCCGATTGTCTCCATATACTTCCTGGCTTTGCGGTACATGTAAATCCGGCAATCGACGCAGGGATTCATTGCCCGCCCGTACCCGTATTTGGGATTCCGAATCATCTCCACATAGTCCTCGCAGAGTTTCAGCACCATGAGCGAGATCCCGAAGCGTCTCGCGACTTCATTTGCGGCGGACCGATTGCAGCAGCCCCACGGCAGGGAAAAGTGGATCGCCGCAACCTCTATCCCCTGATTCAAAACAATCTTTGTAGCCAGGGTGCTGTCCAATCCGCCCGAAAGGAGAGAAACTGCTTTGGGATTCATTCCTGTTTCCCCTGGAGCTCTTTCCGAATCTCGTCCCGGGCTTCCACCATCACCTTGAGCTTTGCGGCCGCTTCCTCGGGAGTCCGTGTCTTCAATCCGCAGTCCGGGTCCACATAAATTTTTTCGGGAGGCCATATCTCAAGCGCCTTCCGGATACCCCGTTTGATTTTTTCCTTCGAATCCACCTTATGGCTGTGAACGTCCAAGACCCCCAGCCCGATCTCTTTGGTGAACGGGTGGTGCTTGAAAAGGTCCAGAAGCGCAAAATCGCGATTCGCCAACTCAAGATCAATCTGATCGACCGCAAGCTTCAGCATCTCGGGATAAATTTTGTCGAAGTCCCCGTAGCAAATATGAGTGATGGTCTTGGCCTTCAGGCCCTGGGTAGCGATCTTCATCGCCTCAATCGCAAAGCTGATTTCCTCGGGACGCGTGGAAATGGCAGGTTCATCAATCTGAATATACTTTGCCCCCGCTTTCTCAAGATCCACGGCTTCCTCATGAACCACCTCGGCCAGAGCCAAGGTAAAATCGCGGCGGGAAGGATAATATTCGTCGAACGACCAGTCCATGATCGTGTAGGGCCCGGTCAACATCCCCTTCACGGGTTTGCGGGTCAGGGACTGCGCAAACGTAAACCAGGAAACAGTAACGGGTTTTTTGCGGCAAATCTTCCCGACGGCAATCGGTTTACGGTAATAACGATTTCCGTAAGACCGAACGAGCCCGCTGATTTTGAAACCTTCGAGATGCTCCGCGAAATAAGTCACCATATCCCCGCGGTACATCTCTCCGTCCACCAAAATATCAAGTCCGATTTCTTCCTGCTTCTGAATGATCTCCCGGGTCGCCCGCTCCTCGAGCTCATGGAGCTTTTCCGCACTCAGTTTTCCCCGGTAGAAATCGTTCCGCGCTTTCTGAAGATATTCGGGTTTTGGAAAACTGCCTACCGATGTTGTGAGAAGCACAATCAGCTCCTTCTTTCTCCGGCGTTACACGTTTTCACCGCTTGAACCATCCGTGAGAGTTTCGGCGCTACCGAGGCATAAGGAAGAAACTCCAGGCCGCAGTTGGGACTGACGTAAAGTTGCGGCGTCTTTTCGGAAAGCTTCCGGATCTGTTCCTCCAGCGTTCTCAGCTCTTCCAGTTTGGTGTTCCGCGCATCGATGCATCCCGCCTCCAGCTCCTTAGAAATTTTTCTTTTGGCGAGGAGCCTCTGGTTTCCGTCGGTGCTGACGAAATCAAGGCCCAGGATGTCTGCTTCCGTGTCCAAGAGGGAGTCTAAGATTCCCTCTGCGTCGCCGAAATAGGTCCGGATGCTCTTCTTGGCCTTCAATCCTTTCATCGCCTTGGACAGACCTTCAACGGCCAAACGGATTTTATCCTTGTGAAATACAATGGCCGGCTCATCAAACTGAATGATCGGCGCGCCCGCTGCTTCCAGGGCTTTTGCTTCCCGGTTCAGCAACTCCCCGAGGGTCAGCACAAGAATTTTTTCATCGTGATAGACGTTGTCGGCCGAGAGAGCCGCAAAAGTAAAGGGCCCTGGGAGGACAGCTTTCAAGGGACACTTGGCATGCGATTTGGCAAAACGGTAAGTTGCGACGGTCACGGGAGATTTCCAGGCGAGCTTTTCGGCGACAACCGGTTGACGGTAATAAACATTGTTATTGAAGAACCGGGTGAGCCCGTTGATCTGAAACCCTGGGATGCCGGAGGCCAGCGGCGTTACGATATCTTCCCACCGAAGCTGGCCGTCCGTGAGGATATCCAGGCCGAGGGCTTCCTGCTCCCGGATCACGCGGAGGGTATTCTCCTGGCATACTTTTTCCAGGTCCTCGTCCGTGATCCTCTTGAGATCATGCTGATGAATCGCCTGCCGGAGATTCGATGACGCAATGCCCTCTCCGATCTTCGGATAATTCCCTGCAACAGTGGTCAGAATCATTTTTCACTCACCATCATTTCCAATGGCTTCCACGGGACAGCCCTGCATGGCTTCCGTACATTGCTTCTCCTCTTCGGGCGATGCCGGAAGCTTGGCCAGATAGGAATATCCTTTATCGGCGCTGTGCGCAAAGTTGTCCGGCGCGATCTGCCGGCAAAGGTCACAATCAATGCACTGATCGTCGACGTAATACTTCCCGGTTGCATTCTCTGGAAGCCGACGCGTTTTTTCAGCCATGACTTTCCCGCGCACTTCTGCGTGAATCTTTATGTTTTGTTCAATGAATTTCTTAAAGTATTGGT
>JBDRBD010000099.1:0-5293 GCA_043823025.1 Candidatus Omnitrophota bacterium
AATTATGTGCAGTCGAAGGTATCTAATTTCAATGGATGGAAAGCGACGCAGCCGCTACTTTACCCGTATAATGGAAAGGATGCCTTCCCGAACAAGCCCTTCCGCCAGTAAAAAACACCTAAGTTGTAGTAAGCATTTCCCAAGCGGCTGTCAAGGGAAATTGCCTTTCGAAAGACCTCCTCTGCTTTGTCGCTGCCTGCTTCGGCGTAGGCAATCCCGAGCTTGTTCCATATCAAAGCGTTGTCCGCTTCCTGCGCGACAGCCTTCTCAAGATATCGGATCGCTTCGGCGTACTCTTTTTTCTCGCGGTATACGGTTCCTAAATTTGCCCAGCTTTTGGTCATATCGGGATTTAAAAAAACGGCCTTTTCAAATTCGATTTTCGCCTCATCAAGCTTCCCCTGTGAATAATAAAAAGCGCCGAGATTGTTATGAATCAAAGCACTTGCGGGCGCATATTTTTCCGTTTGCAAAAAAAGCCTCAGTTCATTTGAAAAGTCCCGATTGCGTCCTATCACAAGCACCCCATTCATTCCCACAACCGCTATCATCACCGCAAGAAACGCCCGAGACAATCTTTTCCCTTCATTCAAAAAATGGACCAGATAAAAAGCGACAACGGCAAAAAAGCCGATGGAAGGAAAGTAAAGATAATGCTCGGCCATCGAGGGTTGGAGTGGGATCACGTTTGAAACCGGCACCCATGCGATCCAAAACCATGCGGTCCAGAAAAAAAGAGTGCGGTTTTTCGTCCAAAGAAACCTGAAAAGCCAAACAAGTCCGCCCGCAACAAGGAGCCAGAGGACAGTCCCAATATCCATAAGGCTTGTCTGATAGGGCGCCAGCCGCTCCAAATGAAGCGGATAAGGAAACAAAAGAAGGCCTAGATACGCCAAAGAGAGTTTTCCGAAAGAAAGGATCCGAAACAAAAACGCCGGGCTCTCTGCTCCCTCCGGAGACCAGGGAATCGGAAATATCCAGATCCGAAGGACAAGATATCCCGCGGCAACGGTCCAAAGGAGCGCTTGAAGCAGAACGGGTTTCCCTTTTGGAGTTTCACAGCTCAAGGTGAATGCCAAAAGGAGCGCCGGAAAAACGACCGCATTCTCTTTTGAAAGAAGGGCCAGAGAAAACCAGAAAAGCGACAAGGTGCGCCGCTTTTTCTGGGAAGACGCATAAGCAAAAAAAGCAAGGAGACAGAAAAATGCCGCGAGAAGGTCGCTGCGGCTTGGAAGGTAAGAAACCGCCTCGGCATGAACGGGGTGGGAGGCAAAAAGAAGCGACCCCGCCCAAGCCATTTTTTCATTTTGGAAAAGTTTCAGAAGCAGGAGATAAACCAAAAAAACGTTGGCCAGATGAAGCAAAATGCTTACGGCATGATAGCCGTAAGGGACGTCCTTCCAGAGGGCATATTCCAGGGTATAAAGCACCATCACCAGGGGGCGGTAGTATCCCCCCTCGACAAACGATGCTTCTCGATAGCTCTTTGTGAAAAATTCCCTTTGGAAGAGGGACGGGATATTTTTCCAGTCGCGGATGAATTCATTCTGGAGAATGAAAATATGGTCGTCCCAGACAAAGGGGTTTGGCAGGATGTTGACGTAGAGGACAAAGACAATGGCCGCAAGGATGAAAAGAGTACGCCCTTTCACCATTATCTTGAAATGAGTTCCGTGATCTTGAAGATCGGAAGATACATCGACAACACGATCCCGCCGACGAAGACTCCGAGAAATGCGATAATCACCGGTTCGATCACAGAAGTTAAACCTGCAATAGCCGTCTCGACCTGTTCCTCGTAGAAATCGGCGATTTTGCTGAGCATCTTCTCGAGCTCTCCGGTCTCCTCGCCCACAGCAATCATTCGGGAGACCATCGGCGGGAAAACGCCCGTTTTAGACAAAGGGCCGGCGATATTTTCACCTTCGCGGATGGAAACGCGGACATCATCAATGGAATCCTCGATGACTTTGTTTCCCGAGGTTTTTCCGACGATCTCAAGACAGGTGAGGATCGGAACGCCGCTCTTGACCAGCGTTGAAAAGGTCCGGGAGAAGCGGGCCACGGTCGCCTTCTGAAAGAGTTTTCCGATGATGGGAACTTTCATGAGGAAACGATCCCGGTTCTGCCTTCCCTTTTCCGTCCGAAGATAAAGGACGAGAGCGACGAGAAATACCAACAAGACCGCGATGATCCACAGGATGTTCCGGACCAGAAAATCACTGGTGCTAATCAGGATCTGCGTCGGAAGGGGAAGTGTTCCGCCCAATGTTTCAAAAATGCCTTTGAATGTTGGGACGACTTTGAGCATGAGGAATGCCGTAATCGCAATAGCCATGGTCACCACGACAGACGGGTAAACCATGGCGGCCTTCACCTTCCGGATGAGTGCTTGCATTTTTTCGAGGTAGGTCGCGAGGCGGTCGAGAATCTCATCCAACATACCGCTGGACTCACCCGCTTTGACCATGTTGATGTAAAGGGAGGAAAAGACATTGGGATGTTTGGAAAGCGACCCGGAGAGCGAGCTCCCGGCTTCGACATCGTCCCGAATTTTCATGACGATATTCTTGAAAGCGGCTTTTTCCATCTGCTCGGAAAGAATGTCCAGGCTCTGGACCAGAGGGATGCCGCTGTCCACCATCGTCGCCAGCTGTCTTGAGAAAAGAACAACGTCCTCGAGCTTAACGCCGCCTATGGACACCGAAAAGAGCTTCCGCCTTTCTTTCTCTTCGGAGACGGAAACGACAATCAGTTCTTTTTTCCGGAGAGCCTCGACAAGAAGTTCCTGCGATGCAATCTTGGTGACACCGGTAATACTCCGGCCTTCCTGGTCTTTTGCGACATAGCGATAAGTAGGCATGTCTACTCCTGTACCGTAATCCGCATCACTTCTTCAAGGGACGTAAAACCCTGTTCAAACTTCATCAGGGCATCCTCATGGAGAGTTCCCATTCCTTTTTTCAGCGCCAACGCCTTGATGTCGTCGGCGGGGGCGCGACTAAGTATTGCGTCTCGGATTTCATCTTCGATGACCATGACTTCTGCAACCCCCATGCGGCCGAAGTATCCCGTACGGGCACACTTGCGGCATCCCTTTCCTCTATAAAACTCGCTGTTCTTACCGCAGTATCCGATCCTTTGAAGCAAAGACTTCTCAATCGAGACTCGCTCCTTGCAGTTGGAACAAATAATGCGGCAGAGTCTTTGCGCCGCAACAAGGATGACGCTCGAAGCAATCAGATAGGGCTCCACACCCATATCGGTAAGACGCGTCATTGCACTCGGCGCATCGTTGGTATGCAAAGTACTCAACAGAAGATGGCCTGTTAAGGAAGATTTGACGGCGATATCGGCCGTTTCAAAATCACGAATCTCTCCGACCATGATGACGTCGGGCGTCTGCCGCAACACCGCCCGTAGGCCGCCCGCAAAGGTCAGCCCGATATCCGGATGAACCTGAATCTGGGTGATTCCCGGAAGCTGATATTCCACAGGATCCTCGATAGTGGTCAGGTTGCGTTCGGGGACGTTAAGACTCTGGAGGAGCGCATAAAGCGTTGTCGATTTGCCGCAGCCGGTAGGTCCCGTCAAAAGGATCATGCCAAAGGGCTTTTGAACCGCTTCTTTGAATTTCGCCATGGGCCCAGGACTGAAGCCAAGGTGTTCCAGTCCTGATTTCAAGGAAGACCGGTCCAGAATCCGGAGAACAATTTTTCCTCCGAACATGATGGGCAAAACCGACACGCGAAAGTCAATTTCTTTTGCCCGGTAGCGAATTTTGAATCGCCCGTCCTGGGGGAGCCGGTTTTCCGTAATATCAAGACCGCACAGGATCTTGATGCGCGAGATGACTGCCTGCTGGCTCTCTTTAGGGAGAACCGTCGCTTCCAGAAGGACGCCGTCGACGCGGTGACGGATGCGGAGACCCTTTTCGGCCGGCTCGATATGGATGTCGCTGGCGCGCTTATCCAGTGCGTCGAGCAGCATCAGATTCACAATTTCGACGATCGGGATCTTTTTGGAACTCTGTACGATGGATTCGAGGTTAATCTCCTCTTCTTTGAAAAGCTCCTCCGGGCTCTCCACCTCCATCCCCTCGAGGAGGCGCGAAATTTTGGAGTCCTGCGGGGCGTAGACCCGGTCAATCGCATCCAGAATATCCTTTTCGGTACTCAACACAGGGCCAATCTGGTACTGGGTGAGCATACGAAGCTCGTCCATCATCAAAATATTCAGGGGGTCTACCATGGACACCACAAGCGTATTTCCGATCTGCGAAATAGGAATGATGTGATAGCGGCGGGCGATTTTCTCGGGGATGAGTCTTGCAACCAGAGGATCGATTTTGAAACGGGAAAGATCCATCGGCGGAATATCGAGTTCCTGCCCTACGAGAGACAGCAGCTCCTTTTCGGAAACCCATCCTTCCTCAACCAAAATCTTGCTGAGCATTCCTCCGCTCTTCTTCTGGATTGCCAGGGCTTCCTCCAGCCGCTTTTTATCCACAAGTTTTTTTTCGAGAAGAAGCGCCATCAATCGCTGTTGGAAACTTGTGGTCATCGTTAGGTTGCCCGAATCACTTCTTCCAGCGAGGTCGTCCCCGCCTCCGCCTTCATGAGGGCGTCTTCGCGAAGGGTTACCATTCCTTCCTTCCTCGCTTCCTCCAACAACTGCGTCTCCCGGACATTTCCCAGGATAAGTTCACGGATCCGCGGCGTCAGATAAAGCGATTCCAAAACACCCATGCGTCCCCCATAGCCGGTGCCAAGGCACTGAGAACATCCGCCCGGCTTGTAAAATTCCTTTTTCTCCGATTTCGACAAAATCCCCAACCGCTCCGCCTGCTTTGCGTCCACGGTATAAGGTTTTTTGCAGGCATTGCAGAGCTTCCGGAGGAGTCTCTGGGAGCAGACCAGGTTCACCGCGGAGGTGATCTGAAAGGGTTCCACGCCCATATTCAGAAGCCGGATGATGGCACCGCAGGCGGTCGTGGTATGAAGCGTGCTGAGAACCAGGTGACCTGTCAGCGCCGCCTTGATGGCCACATCGATGGTTTCGAAATCGCGGATTTCGCCCACCATAATGATGTCCGGATCCTGCCGCAAGATGGACCGGAGCGCGGCGGCATAGCTTAATCCAATGTCGCTCCGGACAGTTACCTGATTAATCCCCTCCAGCTGAAACTCGACGGGATCTTCTACGGTGATGATGTTCTTCTCCGGCGAATCTACATATTTCAGGATCGAATAAAGCGTCGTGGTCTTTCCGCTCCCCGTCGGTCCGCAGACCA
>JBDRBD010000100.1:0-3522 GCA_043823025.1 Candidatus Omnitrophota bacterium
CGGTGCCCATCCGATAGCCCTGAAAAACTTGCTGGGGCGCTAGTGGATGCTCAGGTGGACCTTAATCCGCACCAGATTGAGGCAGCCCTATTTGCTTTTCGCTCCCCCCTTTCCAGAGGAGCACTTCTTGCGGATGAGGTCGGTTTGGGCAAGACCATCGAAGCAGGACTGGTCCTTTCCCAGAAGTGGGCGGAACGGAAGCGTCGCATTTTAATCATTACGCCATCGAATCTTCGCAAACAGTGGCACCAGGAACTACAAGAGAAATTCTTCCTGCCATGCCGAATTTTGGAAACAAAGTCTTACAACGATGCGGTGCGGAGGGGAAACCTCCATCCCTTTGAAGGGAATGACATTGTCATATGCTCCTACCAGTTTGCCCGAAACAAAGCCGTGGAGGTCAGGCAAATTCCTTGGAACCTGGTGGTCATTGACGAAGCACACCGTTTGCGCAACGTCTATAAACCCTCTAACGTAATCGCCAACACGCTCAAAGAAGCGTTGAAAGACTCGCCGAAACTTCTTTTGACAGCCACTCCGCTACAGAATTCCCTTCTGGAGCTATTCGGTTTGGTAAGTTTCATTGATTCCTATGCCTTCGGCGATCTGAAGAGCTTCCGGGAGCAGTATACCTATCTCAATAACGAGAATGTTTTTGACGCCCTCAAGGCACGCCTGAAGCCCATCTGTTGCCGAACCCTGCGCCGCCAGGTGCTGCCGTATGTCCGATTTACCCAGCGTATGCCGATTGTCCAGCCATTCACGCCGGAAGAAAACGAAGATCGGCTCTATAATCTTGTGTCAGAGTATCTACGGCGCGAAAACCTGCAGGCGCTTCCATCCAGCCAGCGGTCGCTCAACACCCTTAGCCTTCGCCTCCAAGCCCGGCTAAAAAGACAGGAAAAACTGGAGGAGTTGGAAGAACAGCTCGAAACGGATTATGAAGCCCTTAATCAAACGGCCGAGGAGTGGCCGGAGGATGAGGCAAATACGTCATTTTCTAAAGATGATCGTGTGGCTATTAAGAGGGAAATTGCCGACCTAGAGCAATTCCGGGAACTTGCGGTTTCAATCACAGAGAATGCCAAAGGGAAAGCCCTGCTGATAGCGCTGGATATCGCCTTTGCGAAGGCCGTTGAATTGGGTGCAGCACAAAAAGCCATCATTTTTACGGAGTCGCGCCGCACACAAAACTACCTTCTCAGAGTATTGGGTGATAGTCCATGGAAGGATGGCATTGTCCTTTTTAATGGTTCAAACAATGATGAAAGATCGCGTCAGATTTATACTGCCTGGCTGGACCGTCACCGGGGAACCGACCGCGTAACGGATTCCCGCACCGCAGACATGCGCTCCGCCCTGGTGGATTATTTTCGGGAACAAGGCCGGATTATGATCGCAACCGAGGCCGGAGCTGAAGGGATTAATCTTCAGTTCTGCTCGCTGGTGGTGAATTACGATTTGCCATGGAATCCGCAACGAGTAGAGCAGCGAATCGGCCGTTGTCACCGCTATGGACAAAAACACGATGTGGTCGTAGTCAATTTCCTCAACCAAAAGAACGAGGCTGATCAGCGGGTCTTTCAGCTCCTCTCGGAGAAATTTAAGTTATTTGAGGGAGTTTTTGGCGCCAGCGATGAGGTATTGGGCGCGATAGAATCGGGCGTAGATTTTGAGAAGCGGATCGCCGCTATCTACCAGTGCTGCCGACGGCCTGAGGAAATCAATGCAGCTTTTGACCAGCTTCAACTTGAGCTAAATGCCCAGATCAATGATGCTATGACCCGCACCCGCCAGCAGTTGCTGGAGAATTTCGATGATGAAGTGCGGGAAAAACTGCGGATAAGCGACCAGGATTCAAAAGCCTACCTCAGCCAGTTTGAGCGTATACTCATGCAGGTCACTCGCCATGAATTGAATGGTCATGCCGAGTTCACGACAGATTCCTCTTTTCGTTTGAACTCCGTGCCGTTTCCTGGGGATATCCCGCATGGACTCTACGAGCTTCCCCGGCGTTCAGGAGAAGCCCATCTTTACCGGCTCAATCACCCGCTGGCCGAATCAATTTTGGCTAAGGCCAAATCCCGTCCCCTCGAACCAGCAGAAATCATTTTCGACCTGAGCGGCCACGAAGGAAGAGTGAGCGCTCTGGAGCCTCTCGCCAGCAAATCGGGATTCCTAAGCCTTAACCTGTTTACGATTGAATCTCTGGACCAAGCTGAAGATTACCTCATTTTTTCGGGCGTGACTGACACAGACGAACCGTTGGAGGAGGATGTCATCCGCCGCCTGTTTAGCCTTTCGGCTAATGTGGGGAAACCTTTGCCTGAATTGCTACAACATTCAAGGCTGGAGGCACAAGTAGGTGCGCGCAAAGAAGCGATTCAAGAATCGATATCCCGTCGCAACGCGGCTTTTTTTGAGGTTGAAGCGGAGAAACTTGACGGGTGGGCAGATGACTTGAAAGTGGGCCTGGAACGAGAGATAAAGGAATTGGACCGGGAGATCAAAGAAGCCCGCCGCGCGGCGACCGCCGCCCTCTCGCTTGAAGAAAAGCTGGCCGGGCAAAAGCAGGTTAAAGCCCTTGAGCAGCAACGAAACGCCAAACGCCGTGTTTTGTTCGATGCCCAGGATGAAATTGACCGGCAGCGCGAGCGATTGATTGCTGCAATCGAGGGGAAACTACAGCAACGTTCATCTCTTGATGAATTGTTTAAGATTCGGTGGAAATTAGTTTGATTGCCGTGGTAACTTCAGAACAGCGGCATCCGGTGCTTCGAGAAGAAATTTTTGAAACGGGAAAATAAGAAGGCCCTTACGAGCCCGATGGCTAGACCATCCACCTCCGGATAATCGGATTATTTAAATAATATTTGATGACCGCTGGGGTGTCAAGCCGTCATTAAAGTCGGGGGGTCGTCATTCCGGCGAACCCCGGATCGGGTCCGGGGCAGCCGCCGGAATCCAGGATACACAAAAAAAATACCCTGGACCCCGGTTTCCACCGGAGTGACGATAATACAGGTTTCTTGTTGTTTCCCAGGAGAGAAGGATGACAGAACCAACCATCATTTGTCCAAAATGCAAGATAGAAATCAAATTGACGGAATCGCTTGCCGCCCCGCTCATCGAGTCAACCCGTCATGAATACGAGCAGCGTCTGTCCCAGAAGGATGCCGACATCGAAAAACGCGAAACCTCGCTTCGTGAGCAAGAAAAGGCCCTCGCCAAGGAAAAGAAAAACCTCGACAACCAAATTTCCGAGATGATTCGGCAGGAACGTTCAAAGATTGCGGCAGAGGAGGCCAGGAAGGCGAAACTGGCACTAGTGTGGTGTTACAGTAACGGCTTTACAATGAGCGACCTTTTCCAAGATGGTGTCAACCTTTTTCGTCCAAACGAATGGTTTAGGATTCGCGTTGTTTATTCGGATAAACTCTTCAATGGCAAACACCAGATCCGATACGCTGCTGAACGTACCACGCCGAATACGCTTGCGGGTGATCTCCCCAAACCACCGTT
>JBDRBD010000101.1:0-2795 GCA_043823025.1 Candidatus Omnitrophota bacterium
ATCAGAAGGTGTTTCCGGAAAGTACCAATATAAAAGTTTCTTGGAGCTTTTTAATTAAACTTTTTTGTCAGGAATCACTACTGTCCCGTTAAGGTTTTAGAATAAGTTAAATAAGCTTTAAATATCAATAAATTACCACCAAAAATGACATTTTTTGACTTCACTTCCGACATGCTTTTGAGCCATTCTTCTTCCAACGCAATAGGGAAAGGAGTGGCCAATGTATTCGGGACGAATCGTTTTATCCCAATTGATGGATTATGTGCCGAGACACGAATTCAACAAATGTGTCCACCGTTATCATGGCAATTACCGAGTAAGAAAATTTCCTTGCTTCGAACAATTTCTTTGCTTGGCTTTTGCCCAATTGACTTATCGCGAAAGCCTTCGGGATATCGAAACCTGTCTGCGCGCCATGCAACCCAAACTTTATCACGCAGGCTTCCGCAGCAAAATAGCCCGCAACACTTTAGCCGTGGCCAACGAGAATCGAGACTGGCGCATTTACGCCGACTTCGCTCAGGCGATGATTCACAGAGCAAGGCAGTTGTATGCCGGAGACGACTTTGGCATCTCTCTGCAGCAGACCGCCTATGCGTTCGATTCTACAACCATCGACCTTTACCTCAGCTTGTTTCCATGGGCTCACTTTCGAAAACACAAAGGTGCTGTCAAAGTCCATACCCTGATGGATTTGCGGGGAAGCATCCCCTGCTTTATACGCATTACTCATGGCAAAGTTCACGATGTCAACATCCTCGACCAATTAATTCTGGAGCCAGGTTCTTTTTACATTATGGACCGCGCCTACACAGATTTTGCTCGCCTCTATATATTTTCTCAAAGCTCATCGTTTTTCAATATTCGGGCCAAGAGCAATCTCGATTACAGCCGAAGATCTTACCGAGAGGTCGACAAAACAACAGGACTCCGGAGCGACCAGACCATTCTCCTTCAAGGTCCCAAAACATCCCAGGAATATCCAGACCCTCTGCGGCGCATCAGCTTCTTCGATTCCGAAAACCACAACCGTCTCATTTTTCTCACAAACAATTTTTTTCTTCCGCCCCTGACCATCGCTCAGCTCTACAAATCTCGATGGCAGGTGGAACTATTTTTCAAATGGATCAAGCAACATTTACGGATCAAGTCGTTTTTCGGCACATCCCCGAACGCCGTGAAAACCCAAATCTGGATTGCCATCAGCGTCTACGTTCTTGTGGCCATCGTCAAAAAAGAACTCCAGCTCGATCAAAGTCTCAGCGAAATTTTGCAAATCCTCAGCATTACATTATTCGAGAAAAGCCCCATTTATGAGGTGTTTTCAAGCTTCCATGGAAAATTGGATTCGGAGCCTACTTGTAACCAATTGTCTTTATTCACTTCTTAACGGGACAATAGTGACTCTATAACACAAATGATAAGTAGGAGGTGAAGACAGCAGCCTATTCTTTTACCCAGCCCCACAGGAGAACGGTCATGGCGAAAATCAAGAGCTCCATAGAATTGGCCATGGAAAAAACGATGAATTTCAGGCTTTCCCGGGAAGAAAAGGAAATGCTTCAAGAAGAGGAAATTCATTCCAGGGCTATGGGTTTGGTGAATCGATTCTTGGATATGGACCTTCATTTTCGAGAAGTCCAAAAGGAACTCGCCAAGTACGAATCTGATCAGCGGGCCCAGATCGAAAGAATCATGTTCCGGTATCTTCGCGAGGCGATTCACGTGGACCGGGATAATTCCTTGATCCTTGAGGGGATTGAGAAATTAAGACCCGAGAGCCGAAGTCTCACGGCCTCCATTCAGGATCTGGTAAAGAGTTACCAGGCGCAGAGGGACCGGGAACTCGAGAAGATCAGCGGGCATCTTCGGACCCGGCTGGAAAAGACGGGGATCTCGGGATCTGCGGTTGTGCCGAAGGTAATGGGAAGTCCGGAATGGGAGACCGCGTTGGCTTCCTTCAAGCCGCCGTTTGAAAAACGGCTCCAGGATTTTCTTTCCAAGCTCGATGGGTAGGTAGTCCTTCCTTCTTTCGGAGGCCGCAAAAACGAAAGCCGCCTCAAAACTGCAGGCGGCCTTCGGAATAGGGTTCGAGTGAACGAAATTTTTCGGCAATAACGAATTACTCGTCCTTATCGGTCGGAACATCCCTCAATTCCCGGGTGTAGATGTAGTTCTGGAATATATCGCCTTTGACGTAAACTTCCAGATCTTGTTTGTATATCCGGGGCAGGGTCCACCAATGCGTATATTCTTCGTAATAGTAGTTGTAGCTAAATTTTTCCTCTCCGCTGGGTAATTTTTCAACCTTGGCCGGCTGGCCCAGCTTCTGGAATACTTCGGCCTTGGTGGATTGTCCCTTGATCAATTCCCGCATCTTCGCCGTATCGATCTTATTCCCCTCGACCAACATTGGACCGCAACCAAAGGTGAATCCAAGCAAGATCACAACCATCAGGCTCGCATATCTCATTGTTCCTCTCCTTTCCTAAATTGATAAATGAAGGGTTCCCCGGTTCGCCTGGGAATTCCATTGCTTCCGTCCTCAAACGATCGGCAAGACGGAAAGGCTGGGGAGTTCATTATTGTCTCAGGACGGCCTCTTTTCCTTCCTGGCGGAACTTGTAGTCCTTCACGATCCCGTCCCGCACGGTGATCTCCAGCCGCTGGTTGCTCGTCTTATCGACGGTCCACCAGTGAGGCTCAGCCGTTCGGTAAGAATAGACATAGAGCACGTCCCCGTCGGAAAGTTTTTCGGTTTTGACAGGACTCCCGAGGAGTTCCGTCACCTTGTT
>JBDRBD010000102.1:0-18690 GCA_043823025.1 Candidatus Omnitrophota bacterium
GATTTAAGCAGGGTTGATGCCGCAAGTGACATTGCCGAATCCCTGCATCAGGCCTTCTCGAAATACACAAGTGATCATCTTAAGTCTCTCAGACTGAGAAGGCATCTCCTCCAGGAAAACGGTTTGGATACCACCAATCCGCTTCTCTATCGTCTCCCGGAAGGGGTCTTCACGAACTTCCTTTATACCGAGAAACTGCCGGACGGTTTTGAGCGGCGCGTGATTGACCTCGCTCAAGTGTCTCCGGGCATTGCCATGAGCAGGACCCCCCTTCAGGCGGGACAGATTAGCCAAGTTCTCCAGGGTTTCTCTGAAAAAATAGCCAAGACCGAAATGCCGGATACTCAGAAAGCGCCTTCGGCCCTTGAGCAGCTTTTCGGACGGCCGATCGAAGAAGGGGATTCCTATTCACTGCTTGTGAAAAAGGGAAAGGTTTTTGCCATCGCGCTGGAGAACAAGCAAGCCAACACCCTCATGGCAATCCCCACCAAGGTTCAGGTAGAGGGCGCCATTCCTGTTGAGGCCGACCTCAAGGCTGATCTTGCTGGGTATCAGCAGGCCGCGGCCAAGGCGGAACAGAAGGGCGTGGCCAAGCTGGTAAAGGAAAAGAAGCAGGCTGAACCCTCGAGGCTCACTCTTGGAGCCCGCCATCCCGGGTTGCGGTGGGTGCTGCCTCTCTTTTACCTGGTCATGGGGATTGGGATGCCGCTTACTGCAGTCTTCGCGGCGCCGGTAGTCTCGACACCTTCGGTTCTTGATTATACAGATCTTAATCTTAGTGCGTCAGAATTTACTGAACTCACTGGAATAACACTTGTGGAGGGGTTGCCGCCTGCCTTCACAGAGTTCGCCGAGGATCCAATTCAGGCGGAGGTCGTTGACTTTTCGGACCATCCGATCCTTGCCTACGGAAGCGAAGGGAATTTTGTAGGGGATGTTCAGGAGATGCTCTCCAGTGTCGTCAGCTTTGGTGAGCTGCCGAACCTCCTCAAAGGGACCGGCGTGGATGTTGAAAATCTCAAAACATCATGGAAAGTTGACAACCATTACGGCTGGAAAACCGAGGCCTATGTTTATGCGTTCCAGATAAAATTCGGGTTGACGCCCGACGGCGATGTTGGCCCCCAGACCTGGGCGAAACTGTATGAAACAGCCATTGATCAGTCGTTAAAATCGGTCGAATCGGCACAAGGGACGGGAGTGGAGCCCCCCATGTACGCCTCTCTTGATGCCGATCCGGCTGCTTATGCCACAGGTCTGGGGGCCGCAGTGACTGTAGCTCCCGAGCCGCTGACGCCCGTTGCCACAGTGGCGCAGGTCGAACAGCCTTCGGCGGAACAACCCGCAAAAGTTGAAGCAACCGTAAGTCAGCAGGAAGCCATTCCTGCCCAAAAGGCGGCTTTACCGGTTGCAAGGGAGGATGCAACCCTTGCCGATCAGATGAAGACATTAGGCGGCAGGACGGCGATCTCCGCCATCTTCTGGGATCCGAGCCACATTGACGATCCGGCGTCCTTTTTCACGCTCGTCGGCCAAAACGGAATTACCGAGATCTTCCTGGATGCGGGAGAACTCATGCGCGGGGACATCACGCTTGATGAGATGGTCAAGGTCATTCAGGAAGCCCGGAGTCACGGGGTCGAAAAGGTTCGCCTGATTGCCGGGGACCCGAGTTGGGCGTATCAGGCGGATGAAGCGTATAGTTTCTTTGACGGACTGCTGGCCAAAGTCCATGATCTTGCAGCGAAGGGCGCGGCCATCGACGGTTTCAGCGTCGATATCGAACCGCATGCGTTGGCGGAGCAATGGAATAATGACCTCAGCGGTTATGTCGCGGTGCGGGATGCGCTTCAGGAAAAAGCCGCACAGGAAAATCTGGATGTGGTTGTGATGGAACCTTTCTGGTACAGCCAGAAGATTCTTGAGGGAGGCCGGGAACTCGTCGGATACAAACCGTATCAGGGCACCGTTGGCATTATGTCGTATCGCGACCACGCCATGGGGGCTGACGGCATCGTTGATCTTTCGAAGGAGACGGCTTCTCTGGAGAAGCACATGGTGGGAATCGAAACCATGCCGCCGCAGCCCGGCATCCCGGATAAGCTCACTTTCTTCGGAGAAGAGGAAAGAATTCCGGGAGAGCTTGGAAAGGTGATTGCGCACTCCCAGGCAGAGCGTCCGACCTTCCAGGGCGTTTTCATTCACTTCAAAGGAGTGGGTGAAGCGGAAAGAATTCTTCGCGAGTGGGCTGGTGTTCCCAAACCGAGACCTGTTACCCTCACGCCGCACCTTCTGGGTCGGTATGACTATGCCGCCGGTACTTTTGAAGCCCAGCCGCGGAATATCGGCATTGATCCTTCTTTTGAAACCAACCTTGAGCCCGTGGTGAAGAGAGGTTTTTCCGAGGAAGTTTTGAAGTTCATCGGGGATGTTGCAGGAAATGCCTGGGAGGAGACAAAACACCTTTGGGGAAAGGTCTTCCCCTCAGACACATCGCTGGAGACGGTGAAGACTTGGAAAGGGAACCTTTTCGGGGACCAGCTCCCCAATACCGTCGGGAAAGCGGTCGTTTTGTGGGATCCGGAGGAAATTCCGCGAGAACAGATCCCGCAGTATCTTGAAGCAGAGGCGCGGAATGGGACCAATGTAGTTCTTTATGGAACTGCCAAGCTTCTTCTGGAAGAAGACCATGACCTCCGCAAGTCCTACCGCAGTAATGCCTTCTTCTTTCTTGAGGAGGCGCACAAGCGCGGAATCCAGGTCCATTCGCTTCAGGGCGATCCTTCATGGATCCTGTCCCCCGACAAGGCCATCGGCTATTTCAATGCGCTGGAGGGCATTGCCGTCGGCGGGCAGACCCTCGGTTTTGACAAGCATGTTTTTGACATTGAGCCCGACATCCCGCTGAGGGAGCCGTCGGATCGGGTAGAGCGGGACTACTACAGGGATGTTGTCGAAAACTATCCTGAGACCATCCTCAGGATTCAACAGGTCGTCGGAGAACAATTTGTTAATTTTGTCGACCCCAGCTATGTAACACTTCCGAACTACCGTCAGACCGCTGCTTCAGAGATCATCATGGCGTATGATGTGACGCCCCAAGGAATTCTGGACCTCGTCACAAAGTCCCATATTGCGGGGAGACCCTATACGGTGGCGGTTGAGGCCGGGCATGCAGTCGGGGAATTCAAAGACTTCCATACGCGGGAAGACCAGATTCGTCCGATTCTTGAAGCGGTGAATGAGGCGCTTCAGAATGATCCGGATTTTAGAGGATTCGTAGTCCACTTCGCAAACACAGGGGATCGGAGGGACGTTCTCGAGAAAGACCACCTCACCACCGGCGATGTGGTCGCGGAGCAGGTTGGGAACTTCGTCGCAGGGAGAAAGCCGGAGGCGGTCAGGGCAGGACAGTATCTGGTAGGAGAGGTGAGACCCACACGGTATGGAATGTACGAAAGTGCTCCTTCGCCTGTCTGGAATACGTTTCGCCTGAGGATTCAGGCGATTCTGGGCGGGGTGTTCGGGTTAGACGCCCCGGCAGACTTGAGAGTTCCGCTGGGAGGCGAACCGGGCGTTATGACATGGGTGACCAAGACGCTGTGGGGCTTCCAGTACACGCCTCAGGCGCACATCAAAGGCGTTTCCGTCACTCTGGTGGATGAAAACAAGAATCCGGTCGGGGAGGGCTATCAACAGTCCTCACTCATTGGCGCAGAAGAGGAATTCTTGGTTCCGAAGCCCAACCATTATGCCCGTTTTGATATCACCGTTGCAAAGGACCCGAGCTGGCAGGAGTTCTCCGGGAACGTTGTTGTGGCGATGCAGCATCGTTCTGAACTGGTGCCCGACGAATTCTATTCCGAAGGGGTCAGTCTCCGTCAGGAAGGGGAAACGCATGTTACCGTCTATGTCCCGATCAATAAGTGGGGCCTTCATCTTCCCAAGGTAATCCTCACCACAGAAGCGCAGACCGAGACAGAGCAAATTGTGGATGCGGTTGGCGGTCCGGATGTGGAAGCGGCTTTGAAATGGGCGATCGGCGTTGAGGATGAGAACGGCGAGTTCCAGGGAGGCCATCAAAACGAATTTCCGGAATTCGTCCACCAGAACCGGGAAATGTTCCTTCAGAGGGGCTACGTTCTTGAAAAGGATTATGAAGAAAAAGTCGGAAAGCTTTCCAATGAAGAGCTGGTTCGTTATCTGGATGCGCTCGATTTTCAGAAACTTGAACGACTGATCGTCAAAAAACAGGAGACCCTCGAACCGATCGACCGGATTGCGCTTCACTGGATGAAAATCCGTGAATTCCCCGCATTCAAAGTCGGAGCCGACCGGGTGGATGCGGAAGTGGCTCCCTCTGCAGCCGCCTATCGCGTCGGGGAAGACGTTTTGCTTCCGCTTGACCTCATCAACGAAGGAACCCGGCCTGTTTCTCATTATATGACACATCTTTTCCTGCGGAACACCACCAAGGGTGTCGAGCTTCCCCTGACCGGCGAAAAGCAGCAAGTCTGGGTCAATGGCGCCGAATATACCGGTTGGATTGAGGGGAATAAAATCATCCTTGAGCCGGTCGGAGGCAAGTTCACCCGTGATGTGGTTCTTGGAGGCGACTGGATTTCGACAAAAGGCAAGCTTCAGCCCAACATCACTTTTGGCCGGAAGGGCTTTGAAGTTGAGGGTCAGGCATTTGAGAGCCGGACGGAAGGGGACCGGCTCGTTTTGGTCAAAACCCATGATATCAAAATAAGCCCGTCCGGGCGCGAAGTCCTTGTTCCGAACGGAAAACTGGCGGAATCCGTGACCATCTTTGACGAAAGATTCCTGAGGGTGCCGGTTTCGTTAAAGCAGGGAGAAGCACTCCAGGGCATTCTGAATTTGGGCAAGCTTCCTCCCGGCTCCTATTATGTGAACGGCTATATGGTTTCGTCGGATGAGACCTTCTTACGGAATCTCTCTGTCCAATTCCAGGTCGGAACGCCCAAGCTGGAACTCTCGCCGGTCAAGACCGGAACGGACCTGATTACTCACTCGCCGGCAAAACCCTATCTCGAGACAGAAGTGACGAATACGGGAGATGCGCCCATTACCGTGTATCCGGTCGCCGCTTTCATGGACAAGCAGACCGGAGAAGAAGTCTCCACCGAACTTCCGAAGGATGTCTATGAGGCCCACTTCATCCTTCCGGACGGAACAACCCAGGAAATTCTGACGATTCAACCGGGTGAAACGGTATCCGTCAAGGTAAAGCTTGAAATTAATCCTGATCCTCTCACGGATGTCAAAGACGAGGTTTTGAGCCTCCGTCGTCAGGCAAAAGGAATTGTTGCCGCAACGGACATTGAGCAGGCAAGGGCCGATGCGAGAACGATCCTCTCCAAAGCCGCAGCCCTTGCCCAGCAGGCGCGCCAATCCCGGGGTGCGGACCTTGAAGAGCATTACCGGAGAAACATGACCGATGACCTTCGGCTGGTGGTTGCCGATATGGAAAACGGAATCCAGAGTCTTTCTGTTCAGCTTAAGGCGTTGCGCGCTTTCGAAGGGGAAGAGCCGCTTGTTCCGGAAGAACCCGAAGTCAAAAAGGAAGCTGAAGTTCCCAAAGAAGCCCCGGCTTCCGCAGAAACACCGCTTATTGAAGGATTCAGCTCCGAAACGCCCTTGCAGGCCATCTTCTGGGATCCGTGGAACATTCAGAACCCGGATCAGTTTTTCAAACAGCTCCGCCAGACCGGTGTCACCGAAATCTTCCTCGACGGATACAAGTTCCTGACAGGCCAGATGTCCGCGCAGAAGATGACGGACATCGTTCAGGCAGCACACGCAAACGGCGTCCAGAAAATACGGCTCATCATGGGGGACCCGTCCTGGGCCTTTGACCGGAAGGGCGAAGGGATCCAGCTCTTCAAGGATCTCATCACAAAAGTGGGGGAGATGGAAAAGCAAGGCGCCAAAATCGACGGGTTCGGCCTTGACGTCGAGCCGCATACGTCTCCCCAATGGGGTAGTCCTTCCCAGCCCTTCGACTTTGCAACCTATAACGAATTCCGCGACGCTGTTTCGCAGATGGCCGACGATGCGGGGCTTGATGTCATTCCATTCGTAAGTTTCTGGTATGGGCTCAGTCGGCTTGAGGACGGAAAACAGCTTCTGAATTTCAAGCCCTATTCCGGCGTCACGGCCATCATGTCCTATCGGGATAGTCCTTATAGCATGATGGATGTCCTCAAGTTCCGGGGGGCCCTTGCCGGTTCGTTCATCTTCGGCGCCGAAACAGACAATATCAGCCCCCAGCAGACTACTTTTTACGGTGAAACGGATAAACTGCCGAAGGTCATGAGTCAGGTTGCGGCGGGCATGGCAAGCGACCCCAACTTCAGGGGTGGATTTATTCATTTTGGAAAAGCAGCGCATCTGCAAGAACTCATATCGCTCATCGGGAAAAAGGGAGCCGCGCCCGAGGACACAGCCAAACCCGCCCGCCGGGTGACATTCAAGGAGCCGAGGGCACCCGTCGTTTCGTGGTCGGAAGAACTGCAAAGAACAGCTTCGGTTGACGCCGTCGCATCGCTTGTCCTTGAGGCGCTCGGGGATCTTTCGGTTGCGCTCAATGAGGCCTCGAACGGTATGTACGGCGTGCGTCTCAGTCTCATCGACGTGGCGGCAGACAAAACGAAAAACGTCTATCTGGGAGATCAGGGGGTATTGGCGCGGACAGACCACCTCGTCTATGAGGTCAATACGGATGGCTCCATCCAGCGGAAAGTTGAAAATTACGTCGATATTCAGGAGCAGACCCGGCAAGCGCAGGCGGGGTTGGATGAGCTGAAGGCGACCGTCGAAAGACAGACCCTCGGGCTCGAGCGGCAAAAGGCCGAGCTGGCAAAGGCCTCCGGCGGCGAATGGGTCGCACCGCTCCTTCAAGGCGTCAATCAGATTGCATCGGGCCTTACCCAGGAAACATACGTCCTCGAGACCGACCAGCTCCTCGAGAAGGCCTTCCGGGAGGAATTGGGCGAGGATATCTGGAAGATGCGCGGCGGCTTTGAGCGGAAGAGCTGGCCGCATTTCTTCCGGACCGTCCGTCCCCTCGCGAAGCTCTTTACGCATCAGACCTCCTATGAAGATATTGAAGGCGAACAGATCCGGAGATTGTCCGATCCGAATGCCTACAACGCACTGGAACAGCGCGCGATGGACCGCCTTCAGGCACAGCTTGAAGCGACGGGCGCGACGGGCCACCTTTCTTATCTGGCGCTCGTGCGTCTCCAAAGACAGTTGGTCGCACTCGACGAGACGGTGAACGACATTTATCAGGAATACGACGGGAAGTACGGGACGACCACGCCGACACAAGAGGCAGACCGGATCCCGGCCTTCCAGCTGGCGAACCAAAGCGCCGGCGAAGCCCTCCAACAGAATGGAGGCATTTCGGGCCTTTTCCAGAGCATCAAGCAGACGTTGAATCATTATCTCGCCGCAAAAGGCCTTTCCTATCAGGTGGAAGGCGACATTCCCGAAGCCGTTATTGGTTCCATGAAGATGATTCAAGCAGCAATTCCGGAAGACGCCGTTTTTGGAAGTTTTGTCCCGTTCCTCTCAGACCAGATGGAGCGGGTTGAACAGAAGAACCAAGAGCTTGCCAGAACCGAGAAGTTCACCGGTGAGCTTCAAACGTTCGATATTCCGGCCGCCGAAGCACATCTTGCGGCCCTTGGGAATGACCTCGGGCGCGCCGAGCGCGATCTCGTTTATGCCGTGAAACTTCTGCCGCAGGAAGAAAGAGAGACGTTCCTGGTCCGCGTCGGCGAGGCGCATCAAGTGGTGCTGACTTTCCTGCAGGGTAAAGTTGCCGCCCTTGAGAAAGAGCTGGCCGGTCTTGAGAGCGAAGCCGCCGGACTCCGGGATGACATTGCCCAGACGCCCAGACTCACGGAAGAGGAAGTGATGCATCAGGCCTTCCTGGATGTAAGAGACTATCAGAAGACAACCCAGCTTAAGATCCATGCCTATGTGGAAAGAGGAAAACAGCTTTTGGATGCGGGAAATCTTCTTGAAGCACAGGCGTTCTTCGAAAAAGCCATCCTCTTCATGAATTATCATCACAGCCACGCCTACCTCGAAGACCAGCTGGCAAAAGCCGGCGACCTGGCGAATGCGGGGGATTATGAGGGAGCCGAAGCCATTTATGAAACTATTTTGGGCATGGATGTTGAGGCGACGCCGCAGAATCATTTGACGATCAGGGATCAGGCGAAAGAAACGCTCAAGGTCGTTGCGAAGACAGAGAAAGAGCTGGGCGAGGCAGCCAAGAAGTGGATGCAGATTGATGAAAAACTAAAGAATGCCGAGAAGAAAGGGCAAATCGATCTTACCGGAAAAGCCCCGGTCATCGCCACGAAAGAGATTCTCCGCCAGACGGATGGCTTCTTCTACGGGGCGATCCGCCTCCTGGAAGTGACCCGCACCGAAAAATTCAAGCCGGGGAGCAAGCAGGAAAGACAGTTTAACGATCTCATTCAGGAGTTGACGAAACTGAGGCAGGAACTGAGTAGCGCAAAAGAAGGGGAGGATATCTCCGGAATTCTTCTTAAGACCGAGGCCCTCTTTGATAATGCCTCAAAGGCGCTCAACCGCTTCTCCTTGAGAGTGGCAGGCCTCAACGTTGCTTTTTCCTTTGTGAGAGGTGCTATCGCCGGAACCATCGGGCCCGTTCTTGGAGGGACCATTTCGCTTCCGGATGCCAAAGCCAAGCCGCGGGAAATCATCAGAGAACTGACACTTTCTATGGACATATTCCGGATGGCGGTGGGGAGCGAGGCGCGTTATCAGTCCGAGCTCGAAGGGGGTTTTGAAAAGTTAGCCAAGGAAAGAGCAGACCGGCTTCTGGCCAAGCGTGCGGAAGTCGCCGGAAAGCAAGGCCGACTTGAAACCGTCAGCGCCGAGATCGCCAAGCAGCAGGAGGCCTTGAAGCTGGCCCAGGCCGAGTTGGCAGGAGCGGAGTCCAGAAACGCAGCCATTCAGCAGGAAGTCGTGGCACTTCAAACAAAGGCAGACGCCGCCGAAACGCGCGTTGTCACCGGCGCGCAGAAGCTTGGGGCAGACATTGTTGTCTTAGAGGAAACGATTGACCGGGCTGAGAAAGGACAGGAAGCGCTTGCGAGAACTGAAGCCAGAGCTACGGAAAGCGCTGAAGTCATGGCGCAGGACATCGCCGCGCGGACACTGACCCTGCAAGAATTTGAAACTGTGGTCCATGATACCTTGGGCACCGCCGGGCCCGACATGATCCCGCTTTATGACATGATTCTCGGCCGGCTTCAGACTTACGAAGCCAAGGAAAAGGCCTCAGGCATGACCCACCAGGATCTCGTTGGCGTCGGCGGACCGCTCTTCCATCCCAAGCGGTTTGTGGAACTGCTGCAATTTTGGAAAAACCCCATCGGGGCCGTCGGCCTCGGCCTCACGCTCTTTGTCGGGAACGAAATCAAGTATCTGCCTCTCTTTGACAATGAACTTCTCTCAAACCTCTATGGCACCCATAACGTGCAGTATGCCGACGGTGCCGTCGGCGTCGGCATGAGCCCGGTCGAGTTCCTGAGGGATATCGACAAATCCAAGGGCGACTACTACCGGTTTGGCATCACCTTGACCCACAAGTTCGGGAGCGAAGACAAGACTGTCAAGGCCTTTGAGTATCTGACGGACCAGGAAGCGGCCTTTATCCTGACTATGGTCATTGGGCCCGAACGGGCAAGCCAGGTCATCGCCAGTATTGAACATTCGGTCGACCAGGAAGTGGTACTCGCCGCCGGCCAATCGGACCTTGAACAAAGAATCGCAGACCAGAAGAAACTGGAGCAGTTCCTTGGAGACCTCTCCGGACAGGTTGACCGTTCCGAGGCAAGACTCGATGACCTGAAGGAAAAACTCGAACTCCTTCAGAAGCGCGCCGAAGAGATAAACCGTGCCGCTGAAAAAGACAAAGCCGAGCAGAAAAGCCCCGGAACCTTTAAGGCACCGGAGCCGCTCCAGGTCCCCGAACCGGGGAAAGAGCCGTCTGACAGTGGCGCTGTGGGTACGATTATCCCGACGGATCAGCACAAAGTGCCCGAAAAAGTGAAAGCCGGGACTCGGGCATTTTGGGCTCTTGGGCTCGGAACGGCAGCGCTCCTGCTTGCGGCGGGGATCCGTCGGTTTCGGGATTGGAGGAAAATCGAAAAGGATCAGGAAGCGTTTGAAAAAGGGTTACCCGAAACCGGTGTTTCCAGGGACGGCGGAAATGCGGTTATTGACGAAATGCCGGCAGGGATCGGTTCCCGACAACTGAGCGCCAAAGATGGCGGAATGAGACTTTCCCCTGAAGACGTTGCCAAAGCGTCATATCTCGCAGATTACAACACACCTTACAGTCAGATCTTCAGCGGGATGAGGAAGCTCCGCCCCGCGAAGCGGCAGTCTACCTGGCGTCCTGTCCTTGAGATGCAGAAGAAGTGGAGTAAACCTTTTGTTACGGTCAGTGATACGCTTGCCAAGGAATCCAAGATGGTTGAGAGTGAGCCGATTCAAAAAGCGGGCGTCGGCCGCTCACTGGCAAGAAGCGTTTTGGGCGTCGGCAAACTTGTCGGTTTCCTTGGCATTACGACTCTCGTAGCTCTGAACGTTGGCCTCCAGCCGTTCTTCTTGGGCCTCATCGGTGCCGTCGCCGGAGCGATGTTTGCGGAACGGGCTGCGGCCAAGACGGACAAGGAAGGAAAAGGAAGAAGGATTTTCTCGGGAATCATGGCGTCAACGGTTGTGCTAAGCTCTGCTTATTTTGCGGCATCCTATCTCCTGAACGGTATCGGTCTTGATGTGGGTACGATTCTCGGAACACTCTTCCGCGCCCTTCCGTTCCTGGTCACACTCCAACAGGCCATCACCCAAGGCCGGATCGCCGCGAAAGACAAGGCCTCCTATAACCAGACGCCACAACACACCTCGGAACGGGCGATTGAGATGGCGCGTCAGTTTGCAAGAGAGGAGATGGGCCGCGCGCTTGAGGATCTTCCCGCAGAAGATGTGAAGAATCTGGTGGAAGTCTATCTCCTTCAGCTTGCTGTTCAGGAAGCGGATGTGGCGAGGACCACAGACGGTACTTCGAGCATGGTCGGGAAGAATGCGCTCCTCGAAGCGGTCACCGACCTGAGGGAAGGGGAGCATCTCAAAGCGGTGCTTCCGGGGATTCATGCGCTTCCGATGAAGCCGCAGAGAGAGCTCGTCTTCTCCGGCTGGGGCTGGGGCATTCCGGTTCAGAAATTCCTTCAGATGGTGATGTACTTTGCCTCCATGGCGGCGCGGAAACTTCAGACCGTTCTTCATCCTTTCTCGAACACCAAAGCGACGCTGAACAAATACTTCGTCATTTCAAAACAGGAGCAGGATGTCCGGAACTTCATGTTCCTTGTGGAAGGCCGCTGGCTCCTCGGCCACCTCTTTGTCATGCGCAAAGAGCTTGTCGGCGGGAAACCAACTTTGCGCTTGAGTCTCTATCGGCAGAAATACAACGAAAAATACAGGACTTCCCGGGCGATGACGGAGGTCCTTGAAGGCCGAGGCGATACTGAAAGCAGGGTCGCGGCCCGTTACCGCTCTTTCCCGCAGATGCAGAGCGCGTGGGTGGAGATGGGCGAGCGTGAAACAGCACGCGGCGTCTATACCATCCCGCTGAGTTCCCAGGAACTCCTTCAACTTGGCGAAGGATTTTTGGAGACAGAAGGTGTTGTGGCCTTCAGTTTCTTTCCCCATAGAGGTGATCTTTCAACATTCAGGATTCTGACGCCTTACAGCGTAGACATTCGCACGGATGGCGGGAAGGTAGTCGGCATCACCCCAAACAAGAAAGGGACCGAATTCGTCATTACCAAACCGACCGCCACAGCCAAAGGCGGCCATGTCCAGGTTGCATTTGACCTGGCGCGCGGCGACCGGTGGTTCGAGCCGGTAGTTGAAGACGGCCGCGTGACGATTCGGGAGACCGGTCTTGAAGAAAGAGCGTATGGGAACGATATTCGGGAAGCAAAGAGGGCCGTTAAGGAAGACTCTAGAGAGGCGGCGGAAGACCTCAAGAGAATTATCGAACGTCGCTCAGGGTTCTACACCGTGGCGGTCGCGGATCCTCATACGGGAGGAGTGATTGAAGAATCTCTGAGCAATGCGCCTCTTGGATTCAGACCCCATGAAGGATTCCGCGGCGTTCTGGCCAAGGTCAAAGCCCAGACGCTCGGGCGGGTGATAGGGATGCTTCCTGTTTCTTTCTATGAATTCACGCAGGATATTTTGGTCGCCGCGGTCATGGCGCATTATGACCCCCGCACGGTTGATGCGCTTGTCGGTAAGATGATAGATTTGGATCAGAAAACGCTTCGTGAGCTGTCAGCCGGCCTGGAGAAGACTGCTGAATTTAGAGGGATGGAAAGCGATGGGACGGCTCGGCAAGCGGAGTATGTGGTTAATACAAACGTTGCTTGGAAAGAGATGGATATCGAAGGAGCACTTCTTAAGAGGGGGATTTTATTGCCGTTCGATCTCGTTAGCGCAGACCAAGTTGATGACAATATGGACGGTCTTTCCGATTACCTCATTACCCTCCACCAGGCCGCGATGTCGGCGCAAAGAGGCGGCGGCATAGAAGGATTTTCTGAAAGAGATAAACTGCTGAATCAGGGGATGGCGATTCTCAAAGCGCGGGAATACCTCAAGGTTCTCTCTCAAGAAGCAAAGACCGAAAAGCTGAGTAAGATACTCTCGTATATGAGTGTCAAAGTTGGTCATCGCGGCGATGAGAAACACTTTTATAGAGCGGGAGACCAAATGTTTAGCGAATCGACCTCCTATCAGTTGGCTCTCTTAAGGAATATCGAAGGGAATCACAAAGCCCTTGAGAGTGACATTGCCGGCGGGCTCTATAATCTCTCACACGATGTGGGCGTTTTCCGCGGCGGGGTTGCGGAGCGGCCCTTCAGCGTTCCTGAAAGGGAACCGTGGCAGAGGCGCGCCGAGAGGATCTCGGATATCGTTCGTACCCGGTCCTGGACGTATACCTCCGAGACCGGCGCAAGGACCGGAGGCATCCAGCAAGAGGCAGAAACTTATTCTCCGGCAAGCAATGCAAGTATTCAGAGACTTGTCACTGAGGCGCGGCGTCAGGGTTATGTGATTGACAAGGTTTCTGTTGACGGCAACACAATCCGCATCTTCACTCCAAAGCGCAACTTCAAGAATACACTCATGAACGGCGCAAAGGCCAATCTCTTGGTGAGCCGTTATGGATTGATGGATGTGGTCAAGTTTCTTGGATTTATTCCGTACCGCACGCTGAAGGCCTTGGCGCAGGCTGTTGCCGCACCATTCTTCTTTGTGGGAGATATAGCCCAATTGGGGAAACCAAGCGTCCGGATGAAGCAGGGCTTTGCCAGACTCTTTGACCGTCCGGACCGGTGGTTTGCGCAAGGGTATCCCAAATCGGAAGAAGTCGGGGAGGCCTATCGCAGTATTCTGGGCGTTCTCAGAGGAATGAAGGAAGAAACGCCCGAAGCAATGCTCGAAGCAGAAAAAGAAATTCGCCACATCCTTTCAGGCGTTGCAGATCAAACTGCCGTGAATGCGATTCAGGGGCTTTTCTCGGATAGCGGTCTTCTTGGGCTTACAAAAGGCGTTTTCGGAGACTCTGTCAATGTGGAAGTTTTGGGAACGCACTGGTATGGGGATTCGGCCATTCAGGCATCACTGCGGCAGAACGGCGCTGTTGAGAGAATCGAGCCTCTCCAGAAATTCCTCGTGGACCGGAATGGCGCGCCGGCAGGGAAGAATGTCAATACCTATTATAGTGAAATGTCCCGGATGAAACCGTCGCTTGAGGACCGCGAGGCCTTCATGGCCGGCGAAGGAACGAAGATTGCAGTACATCTCCGTGAACTCGGCAGGCGGGCGAAGCAGGATCCTAAATTCGGAGCACAGCTTGTAACTGCGATTAACGAACACTTGGCGGAGAAGAGACTGCACTTCGGCGGCAATGCAGAAATCATGCCGGATGTGACGCTGAAAGATGTCCAGAATCTTGCAAAGCTGAGCGATCACCTTGTCGATAGCGGAAAGCTCCGGCTCTCCAGCCAGCTCTGGAAGTGGCTTGACCGCGGATTGTATCGTCTTGGGACCTTGACCGGGTGGGCTGTCTTTAGCGCCGTTCTTGCGACCGTGGCCGTCTCGATTGCTTCGGGGATCGCCACTCTTATCGTGGGGATCGGAGGAGGCACCCTTGCACCCTTCGGGCTTGAGATTCCTCATAGTATCATTCTGGGCGGCATCGGGCTTGCGGCCGGAGCGTTGGCAACCCGCCTTGTCGAGAGGTTCGTTGCGGATAAATTCGTCCCATACAGCTCGGATGCGAAAATCCTTGCGAAGATTTACGGCGTCACCCCGCATCAATTGGACGGTCTCTGGGATCAGGCCAACTGGCCGGTTGCGATGGGTCTTCCGACACTTACCGGTAAACTGAGGGGACGCCTCAATTTCTTCCGAAGTCGCGGGACCCTTGTGGATGCGCCGGAAGTGAATCTCCTCGGCACACTCCTTGCGATGGGTGAACCGCCGTGGTCAGCGGTCCTCTCAGGGTTCAATATTCTTCCGACGGATGCCTCCGACCTCGGGTTGATCCTTGCGGAAGATACCCTCTTCGGCCTTGTCAATAATTTTGTCACCGAATACGACCCCGGCGTTCCCGCGGACTCGCTCCAGAAAATGAAGGCACTCTTTGCAGGCCGTGAAGACAGGGAAGACGACGGCTCCATTCTCCGCGCGGCCCAGATGACCAAAGGCCTCGGCATCAATTACAGTCTGCAGAATACCTTCAAGCACCCGCTCTTTGGTTATACGTCAGAGGCGGTGAGCGCAGATGATGTTGCCGATTACAGAGCGTTCCTTGAAGACTGGGTGAGTCTTGACGAGCGGGATGAGGTGAGTACCGGCGGCGCGCGGGGCGCCGGGTTCCTCTCCTTCATCCTCGGCGGCTCGACCTGGAACCGGCACTTCGGAAAGCGCGTGGGTTCCCTTGCCCCGGGCGCCCGGAAAGCGGGTCAAGTCTATAGAATGATGCTAGCACTGGATGATAAATGGGGCGGTGCGATTACGGATGCCCAGAGACAACTGGGCAATGCCTCCGGCCTCGTCGGCGTGGATTATCAAGTTCTTGCCGCCTATGCCAGGGCAGCACAGCAGCCGCAGACCGCCCAAGACGGCGGGGTGAGGACACTGCAGCAAAAGATGCGGGAAGATATTGATGCGGGCGGCGGATTGCAGGATCCGGATACGCGGACGCTCGAACAATATGCCGCCGCACCTTATCTTTTTGCCACCCTCGTCGGCGGGCGCGGCACACGGTTCCAGCAGGAAATTCCGAAAGCCGTTTATCCGGTCGGAGACACACCGCTTGCCATGCTTTCCATTCAGGCGGCCAAAAATCTCGGCATGCCGGTCGTAGCCGTTGTCGGCGACCAAGCCGACCGGGTGATGGCGGCACTCGGTACGGAACAGGTGGACCGTTATGTGAGATCGCCGGATATCGGAGCCGGGACCGGCTATGGAGCTTTCCAGATTGAGCGCGCCCTTCCTCAGGGATTCGAAGGAAGCATCATTCTTATTCCGGGCGACGTCATCGTAACGCAACAAGCGCTTGAGAAGCTAATGAAGGCGCATGATAAAACCAAACCGGCTTTGACGCTCCTCACGGCTGAAGCTGATAACCCGGACGGGAAAGGAAGAATCGTCCGGAGGATAGATGGATCCGTGGCCCTCGTCGTGGAGCAGTCCGATATCGATAACATGATCCGCGCAGCCGGCGGCGAAGTCGTCCGTGATGCAATCACCCAGCAACTTCTTGATGTCCGATGGCCGGAGGAAAAAGATCCCGCCGAGCTTTCTGGAATCGCCGGTGCGACGATTGCACTCGACGACGGAACGGTTCTCACGGGAAGGATGCTCCATGCGGCCAAGGAAATCAATCTGGGCATTTATGCGGCGGATGCGAAAGAGCTCTTTCAACATCTGGCAATGGTGAGAAACGACAAGCGGCCGAGCGAATGGCATGCGACGGATGTCATCATTACGATGAACGCGCGCGGTCAGCGTGTCCATGCGGTTCCGGTGCGGGAACCGGGGGACTTACGGAAGCTCTCCGGCGCCAACAATGTCCCCGAACTGGCCGGAATCATTTCGGAGTATCTGGAAGAACACCTGACAGCCGATGAAGTTTCCCAGATGAACAAGGCCTTAAACAAGAAATTCGCTAAAGACGAAAACGGGGCCGTGCTTGAGGCATTGAACCGCGTGCTGATCGCAGCCCGCACGTACGTCAATTATCCGACGAGAGAGCCGTCCCACACCTTCCATGAATCCTTTGCAGACGCGGTTCGTTCCGCGGCGGAAGCTTCGGACACGCCCGCAAATTTTGAATCGAATCTCATCCGCGAACTTGACGCTGTCTTTATCCGTACAAACGGAAGTGCCGTCCGGGACGGCGCCGACAGGACCATTGAGATGATGACAGGGGCAGAGACCTATGAAGCGTCCATCGCCCGCTCACTTGCGCTCCAGACAGGGCTTGATGCGTCGCTCTTCATTGAAAAGATTAAGCTCCTGAACCCCGAAACACGGAATCTTGTCGGAGCAATCTCGGACAAGGTCATCGTTCCAGAAGGTCTCCGGCAGGCCATCAAGAGCGAAAGCGTTACCTCCGACGACTTCCTGAAACTATACGCCCTCCTTGCCCATTACTTCAAGGGGAAGGAAGTTTCCGAAATCCGGCTTCCGGAAAACTTCAATGTGAAGCAGCTTCAGGACGTTGACTTTATTGATCTTGGGACAATCGACAAAAATACATTCCAGGACATCATGAGTTTGGTTTTCACCGTTGGTCAGTTGGAAAATCTGGGGGTTCAACTGGAAAGCCAGGCCTTTGAAGCAGCTATTGCGACGGGACTGTAAAGTGCTTTGGAGATGGTTTGATGAAAATGTCTCCCCCGAAATTTTTATTATCCCCCTGGTTACGACCTGTAACCATCGTGACAGCGGTCGCCTTCCTCTGGACGACGGTTGCCTCTGACGCAGCGCTTGCTTTCCCATCCCCTAACACTTCCCATTTGCGGCCGGGTGCACTTTCGGCACAGGACGGGGCCGTCAAAGAAATGCGTACACTGCTGGCGGTTCCCTCTACGGAGGAACTTCCTCTTTCCGCTTCACTGGGGAACACTTCCCCGTCGGTGGTTCGGAAGATGGCCCATCGTATCCAGCGGGGTCTTGTCTACGCTCTTCTCTGTCTTTACCTCAGCGCCTGTTTTGTAGCGACTGCGCTTCCGGCTCCAGCCCCCGGTGCCCCGCCCGTAGCTTCCTCTCCGGCGGGGGAGGTGAAAGAAAGTCCGATCAATCTAAACTGGATATCCTGGAAAGGAAAAATTCCTGAAGAAGCGAGATCCGATGCGGAAACGCAGACTGCCTCCCTCGCACAGGATTTAGAAAGCTCTATTGCGGCGTATCGGGCGGCGGCAAGGGAGCTTGCAGAGGCGGAAAAGGCCTATCTTCAATCCTTCGCTCCCTATCTGGATGCTTATGGCAAATGGCGCACCTCCAACACCGCCGTCAGGGAAGGATACGATACGCGTATCTTTGACGAAGCGATGCAGCGCACCACAATACTCTTGCGGGACTTTCTGGACGCACGACTCCGGGCCATCGACAAGCTCATCGAACTCAGCATGATTCCGTCGTTTGCCCGCTCTTCCTTTTCCATTCCGCAAAGGGCTGTGGCGGGGGGAAGCCATACCGTCACTGTCCGCGCATTCAACGATGGATATGCCCCGGCGCCCGTCGGGCTGGTCACGGTCTATAGCGTTGAGGATACCGAGGGCGGGCGGCGGGAGGTTCAAACATTCGAATCCAAACGGGTCGTTGTTCCGGCGAAGGGGGAAGTTGTCCTTTCTACTGTTTATGAAAGAATTCCCGCAAACTTTTATTCGGTTTCCGCATTCCTGATTGACACCGACCGCATCCCCCCTCTGGATGAGCGGTTCGGCGTTTCTCTTTCAGGTCCTTCCGCCACGTGGGTGTATACGAAGGAGTACGAGGGGGTGACGGTTTCGCCGCCGGGGGCTTCTTCCACGGCTCCTTTGGAGACCGCCTCGCAGAAAGTTTCTGTCCCGGCGGACCGGATAGAACAACTCGCCCAGGAACTCCTCGCACTCGAAGAAGGAGCGAATCGGGCGGCAGGCGAGCTGGAACAATATCTTCACGGACTTCCGGATGCCCAGAGGACTATCCTTGACGGAATGTTTGCGCACTTGCGGGATGATTTGAATTTTTCGGATGCGGAGGAGGCACTTCTTCCGCTTGCGGACGCCGTTCGCGACAAGGCCGCTGTGTTGGAAGCAGCACGGGCGAAACTCAGTTCCCAGTATGACGCTATCCGCGCCCTCTGGAAAGACCTGATCCGCCAGCAGGATTGGACGGAGGATGAGAAGGCCCAAGCGTCCTTTGGTCTTCATCAGTGGATGGCGGAGGCGGGAATTCTGGGAGAGGGAGGCGCGATTGCCAAAGAAAAACCCTCTCAGACTGCGGTAGCGACCGTCGCAGGGCTGGCTGAGGAAAGGGCCTCGCAGCGAG
>JBDRBD010000103.1:0-9512 GCA_043823025.1 Candidatus Omnitrophota bacterium
CCTGGAGACGGAACGGCTCCCCGGGAGGGACAGACTGGGGCAGAAGTCCGAGGTGGCCCTGGACCTGGACCCCTCTTTTCCGGAGCAATCGGACAGCCTTCAGGATGCGGCGGCCGCCATCCAGCTTCACTGCTTCGCATCCCGCTTCATGGATAAACCGAACCGCGTTCCGGTAAGCCAGAGAAGGCGACTCATAGGAACGGTAGGGCATGTCGCCTACAAGAAGCGCCCGATGGACGCCGCGGCGGACCGCTTTAGCATGATGAATCATTTCATCCATGGTGACATATCGGGTGGAAGGATACCCCAACACCACCATCCCCAGCGAATCCCCGACCAGGATGAGGTCAACTCCGGCCTTGTCCAGAACTTCCGCCGTTGCGCAATCATACGCCGTCAGCGCCACAATCTTTTTCCAGCGTTTTTGCTGCTTTAAGGATGCCACGGTGGCTTTTTTCATCGAGATTCGCTTTCTTTTAGAACAGACTTTCTGACATGGAAGCGCCGGACGGAAAATGCAGGTTGTGAAACGCGACCTGGTAAGTTTCCTGAAATGCCTCCGTAATCGCATCGCCCAGCTTGAGACGGTCGACCTTCAACTGCTCGACCCGGATGGATCCCTGATGCAAAAGATGGTCCCCCATCCGACGCTGCGCAGCTCCCGCTATCTTTTTTCCCTGATAGAGAAGATCCCCTCTCACAGGGCTCTGAAAGCAGAAACATCCATGCATCTCTTGATCACAGAGTATCACAGAAACCCCGAGGGTGGCGAGTGCTTTTTGAATGACCCGGTGAATGGCCTCATAGGAACGGCGCACGCTCCACGGAAGAGCCGACCGGCGCGGATAAGTCAGAGAATACGTGAGATCTTCGTTGTGAAAAACAATGCCTCCGCCTGTAATTCTTCGATAGGCCGGAAGATGCTTCTGAAAGGCAGGGGGATTTTGAAAATAGCCGTAGGAAACGCAGGGGGAGCGCCACGAATAGAATCGGAGGACCGGCAGAGGAAAACGATGCTTCAAAATCCTCTCATCGAGCGTCAGATTGTAAAAGCCCTCACCTGTCTGATGCGGAATCAGCCACCAGGCGGGATGCATCATGGGGTTTTTTCTCCCATTTCACAATCGGGTTACGGGCAGCCGACACTTCATCCAATCTGCAGACGGACGCAGCGGCCGGGGCCTTATGGAAAAGCTCGGGGCGCACTTTTGCGTCCTCTGCCATCTGCTTCATGACCGAGACGAAGCGGTCCAGAGTCTGGCGGCTTTCCGTCTCGGTCGGCTCAATCATCAGCGCCTCGGGAACGATGAGCGGAAAATAAACGGTTGGCGGATGAATCCCGAAATCAATCAGCCGCTTTGCGATATCCAACGCCCTGACGCCCTTCTCCTTCTGGCGGGAACCGCTCAGGACAAACTCATGCATACACATCCCCGGATACGGCACTTCGTAAAAGGACTCGAGGTTCTTCAGTAGATAATTGGCATTCAGGATCGCGTGTTGTCCTGTTTTCAAAAGCCCCTCTTTGCCGAGAGCGCGGATATAGGCATAGGCGCGAAGGAGAACGCCCACGTTGCCGTAAAAAGCGTTGAGTTTCCCGACCGATTTCGGGAAATCGCTCTTCAAGCGCAATGCGTCCTTGTCCTTCACCAAACGAGGCGTCGGAAGATATTTGGCGAGAAACTGCTTCACTCCCACCGGCCCCGCGCCCGGTCCTCCGCCGCCATGGGGAGTGGAAAACGTCTTATGGACATTCACGTGAACGATGTCGAACCCCATATCGCCGGGCCGCGCCATCCCGAGAAGCGGATTGAGATTCGCCCCGTCATAATAAAGGAGGCCTCCGGAGGCGTGGATAAGGCGCGCGATTTCAAGGACTTCGTCTTCAAAGAGCCCCAGGGTGTTCGGATTGGTCAACATCATCCCCGCCACATCCGAATCCACGGCACACTTCAAAGCTTCCAGGTCCACCCGTCCCTGCGCATTCGATTTCACCTGAAGCACCTGATATCCGCACAGGGCCGCACTTGCCGGATTGGTGCCGTGGGAGGAATCCGGAACGATGATTTTCTTCCGGGGGCTTTTCCGATCCGTATGATAGGCATGGATGATGAGGAGACCTGTCATCTCTCCCTGCGCGCCGGCCGCCGGCTGCAGACTGAACGCATCCACGCCGACGATCTCGCAGAGCAGTTTCTCCAGATCGTAAAGGATTTTGAGAACGCCCTGAACGGTCTCTTCGTTTTGGTACGGGTGGATGCTCTGAAACCCGACCTCGCGCACAACGTCCTCATTGACTTTGGGATTGTATTTCATGGTGCAGGAGCCCAAAGGGTAAAAGTGGGTATCGACGGAAAAATTCTTTTGGGAAAGTGCTGTATAATGACGGACCACGTCCAGTTCGCTGACCTCCGGCAGCGAGGGTGCCGTCTTCCGAAGAAGGCGCTCCGGAAGATGCGTCGTGGACGGTCGACGTGGAATATCCCACTCGGGAAGGGTGCATCCTCTCCGCCCCGGCGATCCGAGTTCAAAAATGAGAGGTTCTGTCACGACATCACCCGCACCAGTTGATCCATCATTTCTTTCGTCTTCGTTTCGGTGACGCAGAAAAGAAGACAGTTCTCAAGCTCAGGATAAAAAGTCTTCAGGGGAAGCGGGCCGAGAATTCCCTTTTGGGCAAAACGCCGCTCGATCAGCGAAAGGCCTCTGGAACTTTCCACGACAAATTCATTGAAGAAGGGCGCACGAAAGTGCAGGCGAAACCCCTTCAGTTTCGACACGCGGTTTGCCAGGTAGTGGCTTCTCTGAAGATTCTGGTCGGCGAGTTCCTGAATCCCCGATTCTCCAAGCGCCGCAAGGAATACTGCAGCCGACAGGGCACAAAGACCTTCATTGGTGCAGATATTCGAGGTTGCTTTTTCCCGCCGGATATGCTGTTCGCGCGTCTGAAGCGTTAAGACAAACCCGCGCTCTCCGAGCGCATCGCACGTCTGGCCGACAATGCGGCCTGGAATTTTCCGGAGATGCGCCGTGCGCGTCGCAAAAAAACCAAGATAGGGACCGCCGAAGTTGAGTGGATTCCCGAAACTCTGCGCCTCCCCGCAGGCAATATCCGCGCCGTATTCCCCCGGCGGTGAAAGAAGCCCCAACGAGAGGGGGTAGACAATGCTGACAAACAAAATCCCTTTGGCGCGGAGCTTTTTCCCGATTTCGGCCATCTCTTCCACCGAACCAAAGAAATTGGGATTCTGGACAAGGCAGCAGGCCGCTTCTTCCGACGCCATGCCCTCGAGCGCTTCCATGTCGGTTCTGCCCTCAAGAGGGTCATACGGGACCTCGAGAATTTCCACGGAAAGCGCTCGAAGATAGGTTTGAAGAACCCGGCGGTATGCGGGATGAACGGCTTTTGAGACAAGGACCTTCCGGCGGCCTTCTTGAAGGGAAAGCGCCATGAGGGCTGCCTCCGCCGCGCTGGAGGCGCCGTCGTAGAGAGAAGCGTTGGCGACATCCATACCCGTCAGTTCGGCCATCATCGTTTGATATTCGAAGATGGCCTGAAGCATTCCCTGGCTGGCTTCGCCTTGATAAGGCGTGTAGGAGGTGTAAAATTCGCTGCGCCTGACAATGTGATCCACAACACTCGGGATGAAATGGTCATAAGAACCGGCCCCGAGATAAGAAGGGTGTTCAAGTACATTCCAGTTTTCCCCCGCTTTCTCACGGAAGAAACGTTTGAGCGCTGCTTCCGAAAGTCCGGGAGGAATCCGCAAATCCTTCAAACGAAGCTTCTCCGGAATCGGCTGAGCCAGGTCCTCCATCCGGGAGAGACCAATCCGCTCCAGCATGATTTTTTCATCGTAGGGTGCGTTCGAAATATAGTCCATGGTGTTACTGCTTTAGCTCTTCAGTGCGCCTCGGGGTCCTGCCGCGACCTTTTCCCAAATTCGGCATCGGCTTCGCCTGCTGGCGAATTTGGGAGCCCTAGGCCGCGTCACCCTTCGGCGAATTGTTCCATCATTCCTTGCGCTTGAAAGATTACTGCTTCAGCAAGGCTTCATACGCGGACTTATCGAGAAGCGCCTTGAAATCCCCTTCGGGGACGTTCTCAAGCGCAAAAAGCCATCCTTGCCCATAGGGGTCCTTGTTCACGAGGGCCGGGTCCTTTTCAAGTTCCGGATTCACCCGAACCACGGTTCCCGAAACCGGGGCATAGATTTCGAAAGCCGCCTTCACGCTCTCGATGACGGCAACCGGATCGCCCTGTTTGGCCGCTCTTCCGATCTTCGGAAGTTCAATGAACACGACATCGGAAAGTTCCGATTGGGCATGCTCTGTAATCCCGACGACGATTTCCTTTCCCTCGCGCCGGACCCATTCATGGGTCTTGCTATAGAGAAGATTCTCCGGGATATTCATACATGACTCCTCTTGTAAAACGGTGTTTTAACAATTTGGGCCCGCAGCTTCCTTCCGCGGATTTCAACAAAAAGTTCCGTCCCGACATTCGAAAAATGTTTTTCCACGTAGCCGAGACCGATGTTCTTTCGGAGCGAAGGTCCGTACGTCCCGCTGGTGACTTTCCCGATAACCTTATCCTTCCAAATGGGACAACCGTTCCGCGGAATCCCCTGCTCCATCATCTCAAAACCGACCAAAAGCTTTTGCGGTTCTGTGTCATGCTGCCGGGACAACGCTTCTTTACCGACAAAATTCTTTTTGTGAAGCGAAACCGCCCAACCCAACCCGGCTTCATAGGGTGTGGTTTCTTCGGTGATATCGTGGCCATAGAGGGGAAGTTTTGCTTCGAGGCGAAGAGTGTCCCGCGCGCCGAGCCCTATCGGCTTCAACCCAGCGTCTTTCCCTGCCTCAAACAGCGTCTTCCAAAGACTCACCGCCTGTTGGGATTCCGTATAAAGTTCAAAGCCGTCCTCTCCGGTATAACCGGTTCTGGCAACGACGGTCCTTTCAAGGATTTGGTGGGCATTGCGCTTCAGCTCAGCCGCTGAACGATAAGGGGTTTTTTTTAAAATCGATTCCGCCAAAGGCCCCTGCAGCGCGATGAGAGAGGTCGCCTCGCTCACATCCTCACAGCGGACATTTTCTCCGGTCCGATGGGATGCAATCCACTCATAATCCTTCCGGATATTGGACGCATTGACGGCCAGGAGAAACTGGTCCCCGCCCGTCCGATAAAGGATGAGGTCATCCAGGATGACCCCGTCTTCGTTGCAGAGAAGTGTGTAAAGCGCCGAGCCGTTCCGCATCCCCGCCACATCCCCGGTGAGCACTTTGGATAAAAAGGCCTCCGCCGCCGGGCCGCTCACCCGAAATTCTCCCATATGGGAAAGGTCAAAAAGACCCGCTCTCTGGCGGACCGTCAGGTGTTCGTCTATGACGCCGGTATACTGAAGCGGCATCCAATATCCGCCGAACACCGTCATCCGGGCTCCCAAACGGAGATGCGCCGCATACAGAGGCGTCTGCTTGCCTTGTTCAGGGTGTTGCATCAAATCGCACGCAAAATGGCTTCGAAGATCCGCACTTTATTCAACGTGAAGAAATGAAGTTTCTGGAATCCGTTCCGGATGAGGTCGCGGCACTGCTGGATGGTAAAATCGATTCCTGTCTTTTCCATCTCCGTCGGCCGCCCCTCACAGCGCGACATCGCTGCTTCAATTTTTTTCGGAATGGTCGCCCGGCAGAGGGAGGCAAATTGCTTGACTTTGGCCACATCCGTCAAAGGAAGGATTCCCGGGAGAATCGGAATTGCAATCCCCGCCTTCCGCATCCTCTCCACCATGGCATAAAAATAGGTGTTGTCGAAAAACATTTGAGTCACTGCAAAATCGGCACCGGCATCGATTTTTTGCTTGGCGTACAGAAGATCCTCCTGAAGCGAAGCGGTTTGAATGTGCCCCTCAGGGTAAACGGCAACACCGATGCAAAAATGGTTCCAGGCCTTGGCAAAGGCAACCAGGTCCCGCGCATAACGGAATTCCTGCATAGGATCTTCGAGATCAGTCCCACCCTGCGGGGGATCCCCCCGCAAAAGCATGAGATTCTCAATCCCCGCTTCCTTGTATTCGTTCAAGAGCTTCTGAATCGTGCTCCGTTTTTGTCCGATGCAGGTCACGTGCGGCATAACCACCAGGTCCTTCTCTCCCAGCAGAAAATCGATAGCATCCCTGGTTTTCTCCTGGGCGCTGCCGCCGGCGCCGCACGTCATCGACATATAAAGCGGTTTGTGCGCTCTCAAGGCATGGACCGTTTCAGCGAGTGTTTTCATGCCGACGTCCGTTTTCGGCGGAAAAAATTCGAACGAGACGCCCTGGGGCCGCTCCTTAAGAATCTGGCTGATTTTCATTTAGGATGGGTGCTTGAGGTGTTTTTTGAAATTCTCAACGAGTTGACGCATGAGAACGGCAGGGACCAGAGGGCCGACCCCGCCGGGGACGGGCGTGATAAAAGAAGCCCGTCTCAGCGCTTTTTCAAATTCAACGTCGCCGACGATGCGGCCTTGATACTGATTGATCCCGACATCCACGACCACCGCACCCCGCCGGATCCATTCTCCCTTGATCAGATGGGGTTTCCCGACAGCCACCACCAAAATTTCAGCGCGCCGCACATGCTGTTCAAGGTTTCCCCGCTCTGTCGTCGCGATATGGCAGACCGTTGTCGTGGCGAAGGCATCCACCAACATCATGCTGGTTGGCTTTCCGACCACATCGCTGGAGCCGACAATCACCGCCTCTTTCCCGTAAAGCGCGACGCGATGGCCTTTCAGGAGCTCCATGACCGCAATGGCAGTGCAGGAACCATAGTCTTCTTTTCCGAGAATGGCCTTTCCCAGATTTTCAGGATGGATGCCTTCCACATCCTTCTCCGGCTCTATCGCATAAATTGTCCGCTTCGGGTCCAATTGTTTCGGAAGAGGAGCCTGGATGAGGATGCCGTTGACGGTTTTATCCTGATTCAGCCGCCGGATGAGCCGTTCCACTCCCTCCTGCGTCGCATGGGGCCCAAGATGGTATCCCCGGTACTCAACACCGATGGCATCCGCACGCTTCTTCTGGGCCTTCTCATAGAGCTCGGCTGAAAAGTTCGCTCCGATGCGCACACTGGTTAAACACGGCGCACGGCCTGTTTTCTTGCGGAGCGCTTCCACCTCAAGCTTCAAGGAGCTAAAAATGCGGTCTGCCAGAACACTGCCTTTCAGAAGAACCGGTTTCATGTTTTGCAAAACTCCTTCATCCTTCTCTGAACATCCTTCCGAAGCGGAATCAAAATCTCCCGGGTCCTTTTGGAAAGGCGGCGGTCCTTCAGCCATTTTGCGTTAATTTCACACATCAGGAGTGCGGCCTGGAAGCTTGCGATAAAAAAATAACTGGCCGCTTTTGCGTCACTTTTCAAATTTTCGTTTCCGATTTGGAAAAGCCGCTTCGAAACCAACAGCCCGCGATGGGATGCCTTGCAGATGCTTAAAGACGACGCCAAAGCTTTTCGAAGAGCGCGGTGGACCAGCCGTTTGCGGGACAGTTGTTTCGCCAGAATCTTCGCCGTGCGGCGGGCGCGGCAAACCTCCAGATAGTTCTGAATATCTTCATCGATTAAACGCGTCAACCGTTCACGGAGCCGGTGGGATTCCATCAAAATCATCTTGATTTCGGAGGCAAGACCGGTATGAGAAACTTTTTCCCGGGTGTAGTGGGCTACCATCCCAAGAAGTGCTGCCCCCAACGCGCCCACCAAAGCGGAGGCACTTCCTCCGCCGGGGGCAGGCGTCTGGGAACTCAAATTGCCGAGAAACTCTGTCATGCTCTGTTCTGCATATTTCATCAGAAAAGACCCTCGATTCTTCCGTCTCGAGCAATGGTGATCTGCTGTGCAATAGGATGTTCGGGGAAACCGGGCAGAAGAAGCATATGGCCGACAATGCAATTAATGAATCCTGCGCCCGCCGCCACCCGAAGATCCTGAACCCGAAGCGTCCAGTCCGTGGGAGCTCCTTTGACGTTGGGGTCGTCGCTGAAAGAAAGATGGGTTTTGGCCATATTGATCGGCAGATGACCGAACCCGAGTGCGGTCAGATGGTTGAGAGAGCGTTGCGCCACCGGAGAAAACCGGACCCCCTTGGCACCGTAAAGCTCTTTTGAAATCCATTCGATTTTTTCCTGGATGGGGATGTCCAGCGGATAAAGGAATTTGAAAGCGCCCCCGTTTGTCTGAATTGCGCTGAGAACTTTTTCGGCGAGATCCAGGGCCCCCTTAGAGCCCTTCAGGTAGCCCTCGCTGACGGAAACCTCCACGCCGAGAGACTGGCCAAACGCAACCACCTCCTGCAGCTCCCACGGCTGATCGTCCTCATAATGGTTCACGCAGAGGATCGGCTTGATTCCGAATTTCTGGATATTTTCGATGTGGCGTTTGAGATTCAGAAAGCCGTTCTTCAAGGAGGTGACATCCCTTTCCGACCCTCCATGAACATGAAGCGCCTTCACCGAACAGACGAGGATGACGCAGTCCGGCCGCAGCCCGGACTGACGGCAAACAATATGGAAAAACTTTTCGAGGCCCAGATCCGACCCGAAACCGCTTTCAGTGACCACATATTTGGCAACTTTTAACGCCAATTGGGTGGCGATGACGCTGGAGTTTCCGTGAGCGATATTCGCATACGGACCGGTGTGCACAAACGCCCCCTGGCCTTCCAGGGTCTGGACCAGGTTCGGCCGCGCGGCTTCCCGAAGAATCAATGTCAGCGTTCCTTGAAGGTGGAGATCCGCCACCGTCACCGGCTTTCCCTTGCGGGTGAACCCGACAACGATTCGCGTCAGCCGTTCGGACAGGTCTTTAAGGTCTCGAGACAGCGCAAGAGAGGCCATGATTTCGCTTGAGGCGGTGATGTCGAAACCGGTGGGTCGTTTAACGGTCTTGCCCTTTTCCTTCACCTCTGCAGAAAAGTGCCGCAGTTCCCTGTCGGGGACATCGATAACGCGGCGCCAAAGAATCTGTTCCGGATCGAGATCCAGCGCGTTTCCCCTGAAGATATGGTTTCCGATAACGCCGGCAAGAAGGTTGTGCGCATATTCGACCGCGTGATTATCCCCCGTAAAATGAAGGTTGATGTCTTCCATGGGGATCAGCTGTGAATAGCCGCCTCCGGTTCCGCCCCCTTTCACGCCGAAGGTGGGGCCCATGGAGGGCTGCCGGATGCAGACCATCGCCCGTTTTCCGAGTCCTCCGAGCGCCTGGGTCAGCGCAATCGAAGTGCAGGTTTTCCCTTCTCCCTGGGGGGTGGGCGTCATGGCCGTCACCAGGATAAGTTTCCCGTCCGGGTGAGACTCCAGCCGCTTCAGGGCATCCAGCGAAACCTTCGCTTTGTAGGGGCCGAAGGTTTGAATCTCCTCATGGCGAAGACCGATTTGTTTTGCAATCTCGGTAATTTGCTGAGGATGGCTTCTCTGGGCAATCTCAATCGATGACAGCATAGTTCCTCTGGAGTCCTACAG
>JBDRBD010000104.1:0-7005 GCA_043823025.1 Candidatus Omnitrophota bacterium
CAATTGCTCTGTGCGCTGTCATATTAAGAATTAATCTGACAGCGCACTACCCTCTACGCAAAGGAATAAAAAGGATGGAGCTGATTCAGCAGGGTATTCAAATTTTTTTTCATATTGACACCGTCCTGAGCGATGTGATCCAGCGCCTTGGGCCGTGGACGTATGTACTCCTCTTTGGCATTATTTTTTGTGAAACCGGCCTTGTCGTCACGCCCTTTCTGCCGGGCGATTCTCTCCTTTTTGCCGCAGGCGCCTTTGCCGCCGCAGGAGACTTTAACCTTGCAGTGCTCCTTGCCGCGCTGATGGCGGCGGCGGTCCTCGGCGACGGCGTGAATTACGCCATTGGCAAGACATGCGGTGAAGCCCTGCTTCAAAGCCGCCTCTCCCGGTTTGTGAAAAAGGAATACCTCGAACGCACCCAAAAGTTTTACGAGAAACACGGGGGCAAAACAATCGTTTTGGCAAGATTTATCCCCATTATCAGAACGTTCGCCCCTTTTGTCGCGGGAATAGGGCATATGCGCTATTTGCGCTTCTTTGTTTTTAATGTGACGGGGGCTTTTCTGTGGGTGGTGATTTTTGTGGTAGGAGGATTTCTTTTCGGAAACGTCCCCGTCATCAAGGAAAACTTTTCTATGGTCATTGTGGGGATCGTTGTTCTTTCTGTAGTACCAACTTTTATTGAAGCCCGGAGGCGCCATCGGTAAAAGAGGAGGGGATTCTCATAACTTATTTAATTATAGAATGTTACAAACTATACATACTATCAATCGCGAAATTTAGTTGACAAAGGGGAAGAGTTGAAGTATACTATTTTTCGTAGTAAATAAAAGGGGAAGAAGTCTTAGACCGTGAGGGAAAAGCGAATTCGCCTTGCGGTTTTTTGTTTCTGCCGTTATTTACTATAAATTCAGCGAAAAGGAGGTGTAGTAAGTAATGGCAAAAGGAATTGTAAAATGGTTCAGCGACCAAAAAGGTTATGGATTTATTACTCCTGAGTCCGGCAAGGATGTTTTCGTGCATCACACCGCTATTCAGGGCGAAGGATATAAGTCTTTAGCTGAAGGCCAGGCGGTGGAGTTTGACATCACCAATGGCCCTAAAGGTGAACAAGCAACAAACGTGGTAAAGGTATAACCTAAGGGACGGCGGGCCTGACATCCTGTCGGGCCCGCGTTTTTCTGATCTAACCTTTGTCTCGATAGACCGTTTCAATTTTGCTATCATAGCTTTGGTCTCCCCGGTTCGAAAAGGGTCCCGCCGAAAAGTTCAGCGGGAAGGCGCGAAGGGGTGTTGTTCAAGAGGATCCATCCTGAGAGGGAGGGATAGCGGTCGGAGTCAAAAAAGGAGGAATCATGGAGTTTCAACGAGGCGGTGGTTTCGGTGGAGGCGGTGGTGGTAGATTCAGCGGGCGGCCGCGTGAAATGTTCAAGGCCACCTGTGCGGATTGTCAAAAGGAGTGCGAAGTTCCCTTCAAACCCAGCGGAGACCGTCCGGTCTACTGCAAAGAGTGCTTCTCAAAGCGCAAGGGTAGTGACCGGTAATCCGTTTTTTCCGGTTTTGCTGAAAAATTCTTACCCTCCCCAGACGTCAGGAAAGTTCTAAGGCCGTCTCATAAGGGGAGTTGTCTTCATAGCCTGCTGTACTGCATCACATACAGCAGGCTATTTATTTCCTCTCCAATGGAACTTTCCTTCAGATTTTGTTGTCCAAGAGGGTGAAAGGCCGCATTCAGAGGATCGTCGGCCAAAAGGAGGGTAGGAGAATGAAACGGACACTGCCGGTTTTTCCGGTTCTAGCATTCGTGGTTGGGAGTGTCGTGTGTTTTGGGACTCCAAGCGAAGCCAGCGATTGGGATAAGGCGGGTAAAGCGCTTGCCGTCATGGAAGGGGTCAGGATCATTACGGGCGGCAACGTCGATCTCATCGGAAACGTCACGGGAATCAATCGTCCCCGCGGGTACGGACAGCCCCAGGGATATCGGCACCAGGAAGTCAGGCCCGGTCATCGTTCCGATTGCGTCTGGGTCCCCCGCTTGGTCTGGGTGAAGAAATATGTCCCGCGGCATGAAGAATACAGCGAAAAATACGGCACGATAATCATCGAAGCCCATTACATAAAATATCAGGTCGAAAGAGGCGGGCAGTGGGTTTCAGGGGATGGCCGCTGCAAAAAAGGCACTATCATGACTAATTAGGGAGGTATGGGGGTCCCGGCTTGTTCCATGGCGGCGCCGCCATCTCAAGCCTCTGTGATATAATAGGTTGTCCGCCGAAACGCATGGGCGGGCAGGCAGGGAAAATGCACTCTATCTCGAATGATCTTTTGATACGGGCTTCCGAGGGAAATATAGAAGCATTCGAAGAAATATACAAAGCCGCATCCGGTTTTGTGTATAGTACGGCTTTGAGAATCACCAAGAGCACCTCCGATGCGGAAGAAATTACTCAGGATGTCTTCCTGAAGGTATACAGGAATCTCAAAAGTTTCGGGTTCCGGTCGTCTTTTAAAACGTGGCTGTATCGCGTAACGGTCAATACTGCGCTCAATACTTATAAAAAGATATCGCAGGAGTTGAGCCGGAGAGTCGATGACGATATCGAGAGGAAGGAAGATCCTTCTTCTGAAGGAGCCAGGGAAGCCGTTGAGCAGAAAGACGCCGAGAAGAAGCTCGCATCCTTGTTGGAAGTTCTTTCTCCCGAACAAAGGGCCTGCATCCTCTTGAGGGAAATAGAAGGACTCAGTTATTGGGAGATTGCCGGTGCCCTGGGCATCAACATCAACACCGTACGCTCAAGGCTCAAAAGGGCCAGAGAGACGCTTTTGGCGCACCCAAAAAGCGAGGTGATGCAAGATGGATTGTAACAGAATACAGGAGCTCCTCAAGACGGATTACCTGGATGGCGAAGTGAGCGCTGCGCTGGGGAAAACCGTTCTGGCTCATCTTGAGAAGTGTCATGCCTGCAGAGAGCTTGAGAAGTCTCTGCGGCAAGAAGCAGTCGGGCCGTTTAAAGCGGTAAGGGAAATAAAGCCGCCGGCTTTTGTCTGGGAGCGCATCCGGGAGGCCGCCGTTTTGGAGAAAGCGAAGCCGCCGGAGGGCTTTTGGGTTGACCTGAAGGAACGCCTGTCCGCCGTTTTTTTGATGCGGAGGCCCGTTTTTGCGGTCGCAACGGTGGCGGTGCTTATTGTTGCAGCCGTCGTTCTGACAAGGGGGCCTTTCCCAGCCAGGAATATGGCGGGCAATTATCTGGAGGAACAGGTGGAATTCCTCGCGGATTTGGGGAATGGCGAAGCAACCTCCGGCGATGACGCGCTCTACGTCAACCTCGGGACCGGTATCGAGGAATATTTCCTCTGATAAGAAAATTTTCTTGGCTTTCTATCTTTAGAAAATGGAAAGAGGTGATCAAGATGAATACGCTGAAACGAGTGATTGTTTTCCTGGGCATCCTCACACTGGTTTCTTCGGTTTCCGCACTTGCCCAGCCGCCGGGGGAGGGCCCGGGAGGAGCCGACAGGCAGCGGGATCGGGAAAGAATGAGGCAGGAATTTATTCAGGAGCTGAATGTAACGCCCGAACAGCAGGAAAAGCTGGATAACCAGCGGCGCGAACATCAGACTCGAGGGAAGGAGTTGGTGGAAAAACTTCGGGCCAAGCAGTTAGAACTCAGGACGGAGCTTGAGAAACCAGCCATTGACAAAAACAAAGTGAATGCTATCGTCTCAGAGATGAAGACGCTGATGGGGAAGAGATTGGATCTCAGGGTCGAAGGGATCCTCGCCATGCGCTCGGTCCTTACTCCGGAGCAGGTTGCAAAGATGCAGGAAAAAAGAAAAGAGCGACAAATGCGAAGAGGGCGCCGCATGGAAGGGGGAGGCGGTTTTGAAAAGCGCTGAAAGACAAATTCTGCTATAATAGCTTACAGTTACCCGCCGAAGTCCAACAGCACTGAGCTTCGGCGGGCCATTCATCAGGAAGCCTGCCGTTATTTTTGCTTAGTGGTAACACGAAAATAGAATCCTGAAAAGGAGGGAACAAAATGCATATTCCCGCATCGATGCTGCACGGAGCGGTTTGTCCGGTGACGCTTGCCGTCGGCGGAGCCGGCGTCGGACTCGCAGCTTATTTGGCCCACAAAAGCGGGAAAAAGCCTTCTTCCGCCCGTTTTGCAGCGGTGACATCTCTTATCTTTGCTTTGCAGATGCTGAATTACCCTGTGCAGAACGGAACATCGGGGCATTTGGTCGGCGCGATGCTGGCCGTGAGTCTTTTGGACATTCCCTTCGGAATTCTGTCAATGTCCATTCTCCTGGCGGTCCAGGCAGTCTTTTTCGGAGACGGCGGCGTCAACGCTTTGGGGGCGAACATTCTGAATATGGCTTTGATCGGGGCCGGAGGGGTCGGCTTGATTTATCGTCAAGCAACGCGGAAAGGATTTAACCAAAAACTCGGATTGGCCCTGGCTTCAGTCTTATCGGTCATCGCCGGAGCCGCCGCTTGTTCCATAGAAGTTGCTTTGTCAGGGACGGTTGCGTTCAATAAGGTCGTGCCGGCCATGTTGTCTGTCCACACCCTCATCGGTTTAGGCGAAGCGTTATTGACGGTCGCGTTGGTGAGTGTGCTGCAGAGCTGCGAAAAGTTCTGGAGAGAATTTGAGCGCCCTGTTGCTTTAGGATCGGGTGCTTTGGCCGTCGCGGCCGCCTCTTTAAGTCCGTTTGCCAGCAGCTTTCCCGACGGGCTCGAATGGGTCGGGGCAAAGTTATCGTTTGCAGAATTTGGCGCTTTTGAAATTTCCGCGATGTTTCCTGATTATCAGGCATCGTTCATCAGGAATGCGGCTTTTTCGACGGTCACAGCCGGAATGATCGGACTCGGGATTGTTTTTGCGCTTACCTTTACGGTGGGTGAGGTTTTAAACAGAACGTAACGCAGAGTGTTATCAAAAGGAGGCGATATGCGTTCTGGAAAAATAGCCTGTTGGGTTTTTCTATTTGTATTCATGGTGTCTCCGTTTTGCTACGCGGAGGATATTGATGTCCAGGAAACGCTTCGCACGCTCGAGGCCCGCATCGAAGCATTGGAAAAAAAAGTCGCCGAGCAGGAGACATGTATCAAGTCTCAAGATATCGCCATGGAAGAGCAGCAGGAAAAAATAACCGGTTACGATTCGAAGTTCTCCCAATTAGATGAAACACTTCACCGACAGACCGGGTCTCCCGTTCAACTGGTCGAAGGATTTGAAATTGGAGCCGGTGGTACCATGATTGTGCAGGGGACAGGAAATGTCAATGACGCGACTTCCGGCGCCCAAAAGAAAGTTTCGAGGGCCGATGCGTCTTATACAATGGACCTCACCATCGGCAAAACATTTGAAGAGGCAAGCGGCAAGGCCTTTCTGCATCTGGAAGCAGGACAGGGGGACGGTCTCGAAGAAAATCTCACACTTTATTCGAACGTCAACCGCGATGCCGACAACGACACCCGCGTCCGCCTTAGCGAACTTTGGTATGAGCAGGGATTATTCGACCGGGCTGTTTTCACTTTTGGAAAACTTGACCCGACCGTTTATTTTGACAACAACGAAGTCGCCAACGACGAAACCACCCAATTCTTAGGAAGAATTTTCTGCGTCTCTCCCACCATCGAATTTCCGGATTACGCCGCCGGTGTACGCTTGGCCTATATGCCGGTGGAGTGGCTGGAATTGGGCTACGGCGCGTTTGACGGTGACAGCGACTGGGAGAAAGTCGGAGATCATCTTTTCAATATCGGTCAGGTTAACTTTGTGACGCATTTCTTTGATCTTCCCGGAAATTACCGCTTCTACGGCTGGAGCAATAATGTGGATCATACGAAATGGGAGGATACCGGGAAGACAAACGAGGACAATTATGGTTTTGGCTTCAGCTTTGACCAGAAGGCAACCGATCTGGTGACGCTCTTTACCCGCTATGGGTGGCAGAATCCAAAAGTTTATAATCTGAGCACCATGGCAACGGGCGAGCTGAACTACTCCCTTGAGCAGTCTTGGAGCGCCGGATTTCAGCTCGAAGGCGAGCCGTGGGGCAGGGAGAAAGACGTGCTTGCTTTTGCGGTGGGGCAGGTATTTCCTTCCGATGACTACAAAAAAGCAGGTGGATCTTTGGACCCGGCCCGCAAGGCAGAGACCGAAGGACACCTGGAAGCGTATTACCGCATCTTTGTCAACGACCACTTGTCGGTGAGTCCGGACCTTCAATATATCTGGAATCCGTTCGGAAAGGACGTTTCCGAGGATACGAGCAGCATCTTTGTCGGCGGCATGAGGGCGCAGGTGGATTTTTAGATCGGGAGGGGTCGCGATGGAACGAAAGACAAAAATGGCGGAATGTGAAACGGTGTGGGAGAGCGCGCTTCCCCTGCCCTTGGTCAATAGGGGGAAAGTCCGTGATATCTACGCGGTCGGCTCCGACAAGCTTCTGATTGTCACGACAGACCGCTTGAGTGCTTTTGACGTTGTATTGCCTACTCCTATCCCCTACAAAGGGAAAGTCCTCAACCAGATCTCCCTTTTTTGGTTTGAAAAATTCAGGCCTATCGTCGCAAACCACGTGATCACTTCAGAGTCGGGTCAGATGGGTTTTGACCGGGATTTCTTGAACCGATTTGCAGCGCTTCTTGCCGGAAGAACGATTCTCGTCCGCCGTGCAAAGCCGCTTCCCGTTGAATGCGTGGTCCGCGGGTTTTTGGCGGGTTCGGGATGGAAGAACTATGTGAAGACGGGAAAAGTCTGCGGCCATGCACTGCCGCCCGGATTGAAACAGTGCGAGGAGCTTCCGGAGCCGCTTTTTACTCCTGCCACGAAAGCGGCGGTCGGGCATGATGAAAACATTTCTCTGGAGGAGGTCGAAAAACTGATCGGGAAGGATTTGGCCGGGGAAATTCAAAGACTGTCCCTGCAACTCTACAAGGAAGGCGTCGCATATGCCAAATGCTGCGGAATTCTCATCGCGGACACGAAGTTT
>JBDRBD010000105.1:0-4414 GCA_043823025.1 Candidatus Omnitrophota bacterium
TTCTCGCATTCCCTAACATTAGGTGATGGATGTTCTCCCCGAAAGAGGCATTCCAGTTTCTCGACTCCCTCATTGATTACGAAAAAGAGACGTCGTACGCCTATGACGCGCTGAAACTGGAAAGGATGTACGCCCTCCTTAAGGCGCTTGGTAATCCTCAAGAGGCCTTCGACTCGATTCATGTCGCCGGCACCCGAGGAAAGGGCTCCACCTGCGCCATGGTGTATTCGATCCTCCGCCAGGCCAAGATTTCCGTCGGTCTTTATACTTCCCCCCATCTGATCACTCGCCGCGAGAGGATTCGCATTGCGTTAAAGGGGGAAGGGGACCGGATGATCCGCGACGAGGAATTGGCCTATCATGCGGCAAGGATCATGGACGAGGCGGGACGCTTCCCCGAAGAGCAATTCACGTTTTTTGAAATATTTACAGCGCTCGCTTTTCTTTTTTTTAAAGACATGGGAACAGAAATCGCCGTCCTGGAAGTCGGGATGGGGGGGCGGCTGGATGCAACGAATGTCGTCCAGCCCCTTGTTGCCGCCATCACTCCCATCGCGTATGACCATACGGATAAACTAGGAAAGACGCTTACCGAAATTGCCTGCGAAAAGGCGCAAATCCTTAAAAAAGGCGCAGGGGCCGTCGTGTCTCATCAGGAAAAAGAGCCTCTCATGGAAATACGGCGCGTTGCCGAAGGGCTTTCCCTGAAGCTCCTGGAGGTTCCTTCCTTATATCAGGCCCGCATTTTTGAAAAAAGCGAGCAGGGCTCCCGTTTTGAGGTCCAGGGCCCGCGAGGTAGTTATCATTTATTTCTCCCGCTTTTGGGAGAGCATCAAGTGAGGAACGCCCTGACGGCGATTGCCATTAGCGAAACACTTTCCGACAAAAAAATTTTTCTTTCGGGTGAGGCCATTCGAAGGGGACTTTCGGAGGTGGCGTGGCCGGGCCGTTTCCAAATCGCATCCCGCGATCCCGTTATCATTGTCGACGGCGCGCAGGACGGAGCCTCGGCCGCTGCCGTCAAAGAAACCTTTTTGACCCATTTCAACAATAAAGTTCTTTGCCTCATCCTTGGGATTTCGGCCAACAAAGATACCGACGCTATTTGCAGAATTCTCTGTCCTCTCGCTGCACGCGTCATCGTGACCCGAGCCAAATCGAGCCGAGCCCTGGAGGTTGAGGCACTGGCCAAACGGGCCAGTGCCTATTCCAAGCGTCTTCAAACGGCTGAGACGGCTGAGGCAGCGATGGCGCTTGCCCGAACGCAGGCCGGGCCCGACGGAGTAATTCTTGTAACCGGCTCGCTTTATCTGGCGGGTGAGGTGTTGGAGCTGTTGCAAAAGCCAGAGAATGCGAGAATGCGCGTGTGCGAGAATGCGAGAGAGAAGAAATCAGAAACGCACGACGCACACACGCACGACGCACAACGAAATACGGAGTTCATTTTCCCATGAAAAAAATACGGGACGAAACACAGGATACCATCGCCGCGATTGCCACACCCATCGGAGAATCGGCAATCGGGATTGTCCGGATGAGCGGAAGGAACACCTTTGAAATTGCCGACCGTGTTTTTAGTTCGAAATCGGGCGTTGTTCCGTCCGGGACAAAACCCTTCCGGGCGCTTTATGGACATGTGTCGGACCCGGACAAGAATCAAAGGATCGATGAAGTGTTGCTTTTGGTGTGGAAGGCGCCCCGGAGTTATACCTGCGAGGACATGGTCGAGATTCAAGCCCATGGCGGACCGGTTGGACTCCGCCAGATTCTGGAGCTTCTTCTGCGCCTGGGAGCCCGTCTGGCGAAGCCCGGCGAATTCACGGAACGTGCCTTTTTGAACGGCCGCATCGATCTTTCGCAGGCAGAGGCGATTTTGGACATTATCCGCGCCAAGACGGATGCGAGTCTCCGCTGCGCCATGGAACAATTGGGAGGAGGGCTCTCAAAGCAGATCCGCGAATTTCGGGATGAGCTTCTGGATTGTCTTGCCCATGTGGAAAGTTCCATTGATTTTCCGGACGAGGACATCGAGATCATGGACGAAAATCGCCTTCTTGAGCGACTCACCCGTCTCGACCGGCAGTTGGAGGGTCTTCTTCAAAGTGCGTCAAGCGGCATCATTTTCCGCGAGGGGCTTGTGACGGTCATCGTCGGCCGGCCGAACGTAGGGAAGTCGAGTCTCCTGAACGCCCTCTTGCGCCACAATCGCGCCATTGTGACGCCGATTGCCGGCACGACACGGGATGCCATCGAAGAAATGGCCAATATCCGCGGGATTCCGGTGCGCCTTGTGGATACGGCCGGCGTCCAGGAAACCCAGTGTCCCATTGAACTCGAAGGCGTTTCCCGGAGCCGTGCTTATCTGGAGCGCGCAGACCTCGTCTTGATGGTGCTGGACGGAAGCGAAGCGGCGACGCCGGAGGATGAGAAACTTTTGGAATCCGTTCGGGAAAAGCGCGTCATTTTTGTTGTGAACAAGGAAGACCTTCCCCCCAAGCTCGAAGTCAGCCGTCTTCTGAAAACACAGAACGGAAGTTCCGTCATCCGCCTTTCCGCATTGACAGGGAAAGGAATGGAACGGCTCGAGGAGGCCGTTGATCAGTGCGTCGGACAGGGCAAGCTGAATTTTTCAGAAGGGTCCCTCGTGACGAATACCCGTCATCAGAAAGCGCTTGCCAGTGCCCGTCAAGCGCTCCGAACCGCCATCGAAGGGCTTTCCCATCGCGCACCGGCCGAGGTGATTGCGGTGGACCTTCGGGAAGCCCTGGAGGACCTTGGAGAGGTGGTGGGGGAAGTGGTTACGGAGGATCTCTTGGACAAAATCTTCTCCCAATTTTGCATTGGGAAATGATATAATAAACAAACGTCTATGAAGGAGGACCGGAGATGGGTCGCGTTGAAGATTTCCTTAAAATGATGGTGCTGAAGGAGTCGTCGGATCTTTACCTGAAAACAGGGAGCCCGCCCTGTTTCCGGATTTTCGGAAAACTTTATCCGGAAGGGGACCAGCCCCTGACGCCGGATGAAGTCCGCTCCTTTGCGAAGGAGGTTCTGACCGAAGAGCAATTTCGTCAGTTTGAAGATAATTTTGAGGCGGATTTGGCTTACAGCATCTCAGGCGTGGGACGTTTTCGCTGTAATGTGTACTACCAGAGGGGGACCATCGGCGTCGTCTTCCGCGCCATCAAAAGCAGCGTTCCCGGTTTTGAGGAGTTGAACCTGCCGGAAAAGGTGCTGGAGCTGCTTTGCCATGAAACGCGCGGACTGGTCCTGGTGACGGGATCCACCGGCTGCGGCAAGTCCACGACGCTTGGCAGCATGATTGACTATATCAACACCAATCAGGAAAGACATATTCTGTCGGTCGAGGATCCGATCGAGTTCGTCCACCGGGACAAGCGCTCCATCATCAGCCAGCGGGAAGTGGGGATGGATACCCGTTCGTATTACCACGCCCTTCGGCATATCATGCGCCAGACCCCGGACATCATTCACATCGGCGATATCCGGGATGTGGAAACAATGTCGAGTGCCATTCAGGCCGCCGAAACGGGGCAGCTGGTACTCAGCACGCTTCACACGATCAATGCGACGCAAACCGTGGAACGTATCATCAATTTCTTCCCGCCTTACCAGCATCATGAAATACGCCTCCAACTTTCCCTCCTCTTGAAAGGCGTAATTTCCCTTCGCCTGATTCCCCGCAAGGATGGCAAGGGAAGGGTCCCAGCTTGCGAGATCATGTTGCTAACGCCGACGATCCGAGGGCTCATCCACGACGGATTAACGGTCCAAATTCCGAATTTCATCCAGGACGGCGCTGTTTTTGGAATGCAGACATTCAACCAAGCGCTGATTACTCTGTACAAAGCCGGAAAGATTACGCTGGAGGAAGCTCGGAGCAACGCCGACAACCGGGACGAGCTGGATCTGATTCTGAAAGGATTCCAATCTGGGTCCAGGGGCCTTGCGGGGCATTAATACAGCATTTCACTGAGTGACAATGCACGATTTCCTGAGAGAGATCTGGTCCAATCGGATTTTAGGTGTGACGCTCTTGGCGTGGTTTCTCACCCAGGCGCTGAAAGTCGTTCTGGGTGTTTTCCGGGAGCGCCGCTTTAATTTTCAGTGGCTGGTTGAGACAGGAGGAATGCCCTCAAGCCACGCGGCGGGTATGGCGAGCCTCGCGACTTCCGTCGGCTGCGAGATGGGCTTCCACTCGCCGATTTTTGCGGTGACGTCGGTGGCGGCACTTGTCATCATGTTTGATGCGCAGGGAGTGCGGCGCGCCAGCGGGAAACAGGCGGCGGTGCTGAATAAAATCATAGACGATATCTATTTCAAAAAAGAGATTCAGGAAAATCGGTTGAAAGAACTTTTGGGGCACACGCCCGTTGAGGTGATTGTGGGGGCG
>JBDRBD010000106.1:0-2358 GCA_043823025.1 Candidatus Omnitrophota bacterium
GTGGTGATTAGCCGTCTCAGGGGAATTTGATCCAGCCACGACTCTTTTACTTCCTCAAAGGTCTTGCCCGCATCCTCTGCATTCTTCTTCATGACGCCAAACAGCCTTTCCCCTGCCACCGGCCCGGGTGATACGCAGTTGCAGCGGATGTTGTACCGGCCCGCTTCCGCTGCGACCGTCCGTGTCATGGTCACCACTGCACTTTTCGTCGCACTGTAAACGGACCGGTTAGGGGGATTAATCAGGGCTGCGACCGAGCCGATGTTGATAATGTTTCCCGATCGCTCGGGAATCATGAGCTTGAGGGCATGCTTTATGCAAAAATAGGTCCCATTCAGATTCGTGGCGACGACCTCTGGCCACTCCTTGCTTGAAATCATGTGAATAGGGGAAACAGGCCCCAGAACCCCTACATTATTGACCAGGACATCTATCTTTCCAAATAAACCGGCCGCTTCTTTAAACATCTTCTCGACATCGTCTTCACGGCCGATATCCGTCCTGACGAAGGCCGCCTCTCCTTTCCTGTCTTTAATCGTCTTGACGACTTCTTCAAGCCCGCGTTTTTCCAAATCGCATGCACACACCCGTGCGCCCTCATCCGCAGCCCGAATACAGATTTCCCGGCCGATACCCTGGGCCGCACCCGTAACAATGACGTTCTTTTCCTGGAGTCTCACGGCATCCTCCTCTGATGACTTTTTACAATTTCAACACATTTTTCTTCTTCTTGTGCTTTATCTACACTATTTTTTGTAGATTGTTAACCAAAAGTACGTTAAGTAAAGGGATAAAAATAATGCAGGGAGGTAGGGGATGAAGCTCAAAAAGGTGGAGCTTGTAAAGCTTTATGTCAACATGGTGCGTAGCAGGATGTTCGACAGGGCGCTTTGCGAGGGGCTCAAGAATGGTGAAAACCTGGCCTTCTATCACAGTCTGGGAGGGGAGGAAGCCGTTGGCGTGGGGGCCTGCACCTTTCTCAGGAAAGATGACTATGTGTGCACCACCCATCGCGGTCATGGACTTTCCCAACTCATAGCCAAGGGCGGATCACCGGCCGAGCTGATTGCCGAACATGCAGGGAAGGCCACGGGCTGCTGCAATGGATTTTCCGGCTGGCACGTCCTGGCGCCCGAAATCGGCATGCTCGGCATGTCCGGTCTTGTAGGGGGCGCCTTTCCCCTCGGGGTCGGATTGGGGCTGGCCGCCAAAAAGAGGGGAAAGGCGCAGGTGGTGGTCGCCTTTTTTGGGGACGGCGCTTCAAATAGAGGGGATGCCCATGAGGGCATGAATATGGCCGCCGTCTGGAAACTACCCATCGTATGGGTCTGTGACAATAATGAAATTGCCGCCTGCGTGCCGGCCAAAAGCGCCTGTCCCAGGGAGAACATCGCCGACATGGCTTTTGCCTACGACATGCCGGGAGTGGTGGTCGACGGCATGGACGTCGTCGCTGTTCATGAAGCGGTTCAGGCTGCCGTTGAAAGGGCAAGGGCGGGTGAAGGCCCGTCGCTTGTGGAATGTAAATGCTGCCGCTACGGTCCGCACGGGGAAGGGAGACCTGATTACTGGCACAGCGCCATCCGCCCCAGGGAAGAGGTGGATGCCCTGAAGCAAAGGGATGCCATAGATCGGTTCCGAGAAAAGTTGCTCACGGAAGGGATACTGACCCCGGAAGAGATTGAGGCCATTGACAGAGAAGCGAGTGCAGAGGTCGAGGAAGCAAGGCGTTTCGCAGCGGACAGTCCCCGCCCTGACCCTTCGGTGTTCCTGAAGTCCCTTTATGCGGATTAGAAAGGGGGAAAAGCATGAGAAAGATAAGATATTATCAGGCGGTCCAGGAGGCCCTTGAAGAGGAAATGAGACGGGACGAGACGGTCTTTGTGCTCGGCGAGGGTGTCGAGGCCGGGTTCTTTCTGATGACGACCGGGCTTGTAGAAAAATTCGGCAGGGATCGCATCATGGATACGCCCCTCAGTGAAGGTGCGATTGCCGGAGCGACCATAGGGGCGGCCCTCGCGGGATACCGCCCTGTTGCCGACTTTTCCACCGGAGATTTCATGTACTGTGCAGCGGCCGAAGTTCCTGCCAAGGCAGCACAGTGGCGCCTGATTCACGGAGGGAAAGTCAATGTCCCCTGCGTTTTTCTGGCCGGTATCGGCGGTTACAGCCGCGTCGGACCTGAACATTCCCAGTGTCCTGAAACATTGATCCTCCAGAGGCCGGGTATAAAACTTGTGCTTCCCTCAACGCCCTATGATGCAAAAGGCCTGTTGAAGACAGCCATCCGTGACAACAATCCCGTTGTATATTTTTTTCATAAGCGGCTTATGGCCGTCGAAGGGGAAGTGCCCGAAG